>JBLHKE010000032.1:0-22243 GCA_047619485.1 Verrucomicrobiales bacterium
CGCCAATCCATCCATGCGGCGATCACCACGGATGCCCCAGGCGTATCGCAGAGCCTCGCATTCGAAGATCGACCCGGCGGTGGCCGGGTCTGGAACGTCAATCCAGACAACCACACAGTGAGCGTATTCAACGCCGTCACCCACGCCAAGATCGCGGAGATTCCGGTCGGACAAAAACCACGCTCGATCGCCATCGCGCCGGATGGCCAGATTTGGGTCACCAACAAAAAATCCGCCACCATCTCGCGGATCAGTCCGAGTTCGCTCAGCGTCATTTCAACCATCAATCTCCCGCGCGCCTCGCAACCACACGCCATCACATTCTCCCAGAGCCGTGCCTATGTAAGCCTTGAGGCGACCGGCAAACTCGTCTCATTCAATCCCACTACCGGCTTGATGCTAGGCAGCGCTGTCGTCGGCACCAACCCACGCCACCTCTCTGTGAACCACGATGGCTCAAAGGTCTATGTCTCGCGATTCATCACGCCACCAGCCAATGGGGAAGCTACCGCTACCCCAACCCCACTAGCGGATGAGGGGGGCGAGATCGTGGTCGTCACCACTTCTAACATGCTGGTCGCGGACACGATCATCCTCCACCCGAGCGCACGCCCCGACGCAAGCGATGGCGGACGCGGCATCCCCAACTACGTCGGCCCTGCCGCGATCTCCCCAGATGGCACCAGCGCCTGGGTCGGATCGAAGCAAGACAACATCCAACGTGGAATCGGCCGTGACGGCAATCCGCTGACCCACGACAGCACGGTGCGCAGCATCACCTCACGCATCGATCTAACCAGCGGCACCGAGGACCCGGCGCAGCGGGTCGATCACGACAATGGCGGCATCGCGAGCACCACGATCTTCGGCCGCTACGGGAACCTCGTCTTCTCCGCCCTCGAGGGCAGCCGCCATGTCGCCATCACCGATGTGTACAACCTCATCGAGATCAAGCGTATCATTGTCGAACGTGCACCTCAAGGACTCGCCATCTCACCCGACGGTCGCACTCTCTATGTCCACAACTTCATGAGCCGCAGCGTCACCGCCCACGATATCTCGGAGATCGTCGATGGCACTAGTGAGGACGTCGGCCTCATCGCCACCTACAACACGGTCGCCAGCGAGGCGCTTGCCGCCAACGTGCTCCTCGGCAAACAACACTTCTACGATGCCCAAGACACGCGTCTCGCCCTGCAGGGATACATCAGCTGTGCCTCCTGCCACAACGATGGTGCCCAAGATGGCCGGGTGTGGGATCTTACCGGTTTCGGCGAAGGCCTGCGCAACACGATCGACCTTCGTGGTCGCGCCGGCACAGGACACGGACCACTCCACTGGTCGGCCAACTTCGATGAGATCCAAGACTTTGAGGGACAGATCCGTAACCTCGCCGGTGGGGGGGGATTGATCTCAGAGGGGAATCCACACCCCTCCCTCGGGATGCCGAACGCGGGGCGCAGCGCTGACCTCGACGCGCTCGCCGCCTATGTCGCCTCCCTCGCAACCTTCGATGAAAGCCCACAGCGCAATACGGACGGTTCACTTTCCAGCAACGCCTCCGCCGGCAAGGCGCTCTTCGCGAGCAACAACTGCGCCAGTTGCCACGGCGGAGAAGCCTTCACGGACAGCAGCCCCGGCACCCTCCACGACATCGGCACGATCAAGCCGACGTCTGGCAACCGCCTCGGCGGCCTGCTCGACGGGCTCGACACACCAACGCTACGCGGCGTTGCTAGCGGTGCCCCCTACCTCCATGACGGTTCGGCAGAAACGATCGAAGCCGCGATTACCGCCCACGACAGCAGCAGCTTCCTAACACCCGCAGAAATTATCCAGATCGCCAGCTACCTGCGTGAGATCGACGGCTCCGAACCTGCGCCACCGGCAACCACCGGTTCCGACGAGATTACTCCAGCAGCAGACACCATCGCGCTCTACCACTTCAACACCGACTTCAACGACGCCGGCCAGAACGACCTAGACCTGACCACGGGCGGAGGCGTCGCCCTCACCAGCGCCAACCTCGCCTGGATGCAATCCCCATCTGGCAAGGTCGCGCGCTTCACCAAGGTCGGCGACACCTTGAGCGTTAGCATCCCCGACTCACTCTTGCTCGCATCTGGCGGCACCCCCTTGTCGATCGAAGCCCGCATCTACCCGCGCGCCTACCTCGCTTACAGCATCGGCGACCTCCCGGTGATCGCGCTCCACCAGGAGTGGGACACCCACCTACAGCTCGAAGACAGCAAGTGGAGCAGCGGCCCCGCCTTCTCCGCAAATGGCGGCACCCTAGCTGACACACAACAGTGGGCTACCTCCGTCACCCCCAATGCCTGGCACCGCATCCAGATCTCTTTCGACGGCACCCACACCATCAAGCTCTGGATCGATGGCATCTTGACCAATACGGTCGAGCTCGAGCCAAACATCGATCGCAGCAACGACTGGACATTGACCCTCGGAAATTTCGACGGGGATCTCGATGAAGTCCACATTAGCCGAGCCGCAATCGATCCAAATCCGGACACCACGCCACCCACCGGTGGCGGCGACGAAACCAGCCCGACCGCCCAGACCGCGGCGCTTTTCCACTTCAACACTGGATTTAGCGACGCCTCCTCCAACGGCATCAACCTCACAACCAACGGTGGGGTGCAACTCACTGATACAAACCTCGGCTGGATGCAAAACCCGACCGGCAAGGCCGTACGTTTCACCAATATCGGCGACACCCTCACCGCCAGCTTACCAGACTCGTTGATCCTCCCGAGCAACGGCACACCGATCACGATCGAAGCGCGCATCTACCCGCGCGCCTACCTCGGCTACGGGGTTGAAAACCTTCCAGTCATCGCCCTCCATCAGGGCTGGGATGCCCATCTGCAACTGGAGGATAGCAAGTGGGGGTCGAACCCGAGAGGCCCCGAACTATTCGCTGCTGGCGCCGTGCTGGCAAACGCCCAGCAATGGTCAAGCGCTGCGACGCTCAACCAGTGGCATCACCTACAGATTTCCTACGACGGTGTCGGCACGGTGAGTTCGTGGCTCGATGGCGCACCGCTCAGTGCCGTCAACATCTCGCTCAATGTCGATCGCAACAGCGACTGGACACTCACCCTCGGAAACTTTGATGGAGACATCGACGAACTCCACATCCACACCATCGCCGCGCCCCCCGGAGCACCAACGGTCGGCAGCCAGTCCGCTGCAGCCGCAGCCGTCAGCGCCTACAACCTCACCCACGGGAGCAACATTACCCAACCCCTCGACGGGGACAGTGACGGAGATGGTTGGATCGACCTGTTCGAAGTGGCGCACGGAACTAAGGCTGACGTCGATGGAGCCCCCGCCTACCAACTGACTCTGGTGGACGCTGGCGGCCAGATCTACAGCGCCTACAGCGTGCCAGTGCAGGTCGTAGGCACGCCGATCTCCGAGGGATTCCTCTCAGCCGCTTTCACCTACCGAGTCGAGAGCACCAGCGATTTGGAAACTTGGGACGAGCCGGTCGAAGTGGTGGCAAACCCGAGCACCCTGCCACCCCCACCTGCAGGCTACAAATTCATCACCTTCCGGAGCTCCGGCGTCGAAGGCCAGCGAACCTTCTTCCGCACGACCGTGATCGAGAACCCCTAGATACGCCGAGGCAGCCCCCTCATCCGATCAATCCACGCACCCGTTCTGCACCGATGGACGTATCGTTACCGTGACCGGGATAAACCACAACCTCATCATCGAGTGAGAACAGCTTCTCCTCAATCCCTGCGAACAGCTGTGCCTCGTCCCCGTGCGGGAAATCGGTGCGACCATAGCCAGCCTGCATCAGCACATCTCCCCCAAACAGCTGGGCGTGCTCGCGCGAGTAAAAACAGACGCTATCGGGCGAATGTCCCGGCACGTGCAAAATCTCCAACTCCAAACCTGCGACCTCAATCTTACCGATCCCTTCCAACAACTCATCCGTCGCAAAAGGCACAACGGCAAACGCGCCACCAAAAATCTCCCCAAACATCACCTCCAGCGAAAGCTCTTTCGATAGTGCCGCGTAGGAATAAACACGCACCCCGCGATCTCGCACCTTTGCCGCATCCAGAACATGGTCAAAATGCACGTGGGTCAGCAGAAGATCCGTCACCTCAATCCCCTGCCCTTCCAACCACTCAGACACCGCTTCAGGAGCATCCACCAGCACCAGCCCCTGCGGTGCTTCGATCAAAAATCCGTTCGTAGCAGCGAAGCCACCAGTAAACCGCCTAATATTGAGCATTCTTGTTTCTGAGAGTTCTAAATGCTAGACATTCACCTACACTTAGGAGAAACTCCACCTTCAAATTTCTATAAAACATCCCCGCCTCCGACGACTGTCTAGGCACCAATTTGACCCCATTATGAATCTATTTTCGAGGATCTCCACTCTCGCGCTAGCAACGATCAGCCTAGCGATCGGTTTCCCTGCCTGCTCGCACGCCGAAACCAACTACAGCAAGGTGTCGATGTACGTCGCCAACATGCTGCAGATCCACCACTACTCGCGGATGGACTTCGACGACGACGTCTCCAAGAAACTCCTCAAGACCTATCTCGGCTTCCTCGATTACAACCGCCTCTACTTCACCCAGTCCGACATCGATAAGTTCGAGGAAAAATACGGAACCAAACTCGATGAGATCATGGTCATCGAGGACGAGGCGCTCCAGCCTGCCAAAGAGATCTACAAGGTATACGAGATGCGCGTCGCGGAGCGGATTGGGAAGCTACAGGCAATCATCGACTCGACCGACTTCAAATTTGACTCCGACCGCAGCATGATGCGGCGGCGTGAAGACGCCCCATGGGCGAAGGACGCCGAAGACGCGGACAAGATCTGGGGCAACATCGTCGAAGGCCAGATGCTTGAAGAACACCTCGCCCAACTATCGAAAGAGGAAAGATACAAAGAGAAGGGCAAGGAGCTGCCCAAGGAGGAGAAATCGATCCAAGAAATCGTGTTCGAGCGCTACGATCGCTTCGCCAAAAGCCTCGAGAGCAACGACCAAGAGGACATCTGCAACTTCTTCCTCTCAGCACTCTCGCAGGTCTACGACCCCCACTCCGAGTATTTCTCCTACAGCGAGCTAGAAAATTTCCAGAATGGCATGCGCAACTTCCTCTACGGCATCGGCGCCCTCCTCCGCATGGACGACGGCGCAGCCATGATCGAGGGCATCGTCGTTGGTGGCCCAGCTGCCAAGCAGGGTGAACTGCAACTCGGCGACCGCATCGTCGGGGTCGCCCAGGGCGACAGCGAGATGGTCGATATCCTCTACATGAAACTGCAGAAGATCGTCGACTACATCCGCGGCGAAGAGGGCAGCACCGTGCGCCTAAAAGTCATCCCGGCCGACGGCGGTGCCGCCGAGACCAAGGAGATCGTGATCGTCCGCCAGAAGGTCGACCTCAAAGAGAAGCTAGCCAACGCCAAGCTCGTCGAGATGAAAGACGCGGAAGGGAAGAGCAAGCGTATCGGCTGGATCAACCTCTACTCTTTCTACGCAGACATGCAGGGCGGTCCGACCAGCACCACCAAAGACGTGCGCCTGCTGCTCGACCGACTTATGAAAGAAGGCATGCAAGGTCTCGTCCTCGACCTGCGCGGCAATGGCGGAGGCTCCTTAGAGGAGGCGATCAATCTCACCGGGTTGTTCATCAAGCGCGGACCAGTCGTTCAGGCGAAAGACTGGCACGGTAAGACCACCTTCCGTAAATCCGACAATCGCTTCGCCGTCTACAAGGGGCCAATGATCGTCCTCACCGACCGCTCGAGCGCTTCGGCAAGTGAGATTCTTGCAGCCGCCCTCCAAGATTACAACCGCGCCGTCATCGTCGGCGACAAGTCCTCTTTCGGCAAAGGCACCGTGCAGACGATCATGCCCGTCTCGCGCTACATGCCACTGTTCGCCGACACGGAGCGGGCAGGCGCATTGAAAGTCACCATCCAGAAGTTCTACCGCATCGCGGGTGGCTCGACCCAACTCCGCGGCGTCGTCCCGGACATCATCCTACCATCCTACACCGACGCCCTCGAGACAGGCGAGGAATCACTCGACTACGCCCTGCCATACGACGAAATCGAAGCGCGTAAGTATGACCTCTCGAACGAGTCACTCCCTTCCAAAAAGCTCGGTGAACTTTCTGCAAAGCGCATTGCTGGCAGCAAAGAATACCAATACATGACCGAGGACATTGCCCGCTTGGAAAAGCAGGAGAAAAAGAACGATATCTCGCTCAACCTCGCCGAGCGCCGCGCTGAGACCACCGAGTTTAAAACCCGCCGCAAGACGCGCAACATCGAGCGCCGCGAGCGTTTCGCCGAGTTGGCGAAGGAGGAGGTCGACCGCTTCAAGGTCTTCCGGTTGACGCTCGACAACGTCGAAGCCGAAGAACTTACCTTGGCCAAAAACGGCTTCAGCCCGGAGGACGACACCATGCTCCGCAAGAAGAACGAAGACGCCGATCTCGACGACACCCCCGAGCATCCTAACGGCCTCAAGCCGATGAAGCGCGAGGCTCTCGATATCATGTCCGACATGATAGACATCGAAGCCGCCCAGAAGACCGCGAAGGTTGAAAAAGCCCGCTCGGCCGGCTAGGACAGATCAGTGTTGGCGGCCTCAGCGCCAGCCTCTTCCAAGCGCCCATCCACGAGCAGGAAACGCCGGTCACCGAGCGCATCTGCTTCTGCCTTGCTATGGGTGATGTGCAGGACGGTCACGCCCGTCGACCGCTTCACGTTTTTCAACAGTCGATACATCTCTTCGCGCGTCCACTCGTCCAGCGCGCTGAAGGGTTCATCCATCAGCAATACGTTCGGCTCGAAAGCTAGCGCGCGCCCAAGCGCCACCCGCTGCGCCTCACCCCCACTGAGTCCGCCCGGCTTGCGCTCAAGAAGACCTCCAATCCCCAGCAGGCCGGATAGCTCCTCGACCTTCGACGCGATCCTCTCCGCCTCGAAACCATGACGCCGCGGCCCGAACTCCAGATGCTTGCGCACGCTCATCGTCGCAAATAACGCCAGGTCTTGCGGCACGAACCCCGCCCGTCGCTGCGCCGGAGGCAACGACGTCACATCCTTCCCATCCAGCAGGATCCGGCCTGAGGTCACCCTTCGCAGCCCACAGATCGCCTCGAGGATCGTCGTTTTGCCACAACCAGTCTTCCCCATCAGCACGGCATACTCGCCGGCCTTCACCTCGAAACTCACATCACTCAACGAGAATCCACCCGCCTTGATCGACACTTCACACAATTCGATCATAGCGCCTCCTCCCCTCCCCCCATCCAGCGCACCAGCGCCAAAACCGCAAATGCCATCGCCACCAACAACACCGAGACTGCCACGGCCGCCTCGAGGTTGCCCACACTAAGCTCCAACCAGACCGTGGTTGGCAACACCTCGGTCCTCATCCGCGTCGCACCAGCAAACACCAGTATGGGACCAAACTCACCGAGGCTGCGCGCCCAGGCGATGGTTCCCGCCGAAACCATCCCCCGCCCCGCCGATGGCAGCGCCACATGCCAGAAGGCGCCAAACTCCGAGCACCCCAAAGTTTGCGCCACCTCCTCCGGTCGCGCCGAAAGGTGCTGGAACGTCCCGCGCATCGTACGGATCGCAAACGCTGCTCCGATCACCCACTGCGCCAACACCACACCGTAGACGGTGTATGTGAACGCCACGGTCTTATCCTCGATCTTGCCACCGAAGTCGGTCTGGAAGAAAATCAGTAGGCACAACCCGATGACCATCGGTGGCAGAAAAATCGGGATATCTAAAGCTGCCTCGATCAGAGATTTTCCAGGCAGGCGCTTGCGCGACAACAGATACCCGGTCGGAACAGCGACCAGCACCGACAATAGTGCGCTGATCGTGCAGGTCGTGAAACTCAACATCGCAGCAAAGCGGATCTCAGGTGAGTTCATCGCATCGAGAAGATCACCGAATGAGGTGTAGGCCACCGACGAAGCCAGGATCGCCAGCACGAACAAGAGATACCCACCACCGATTAGGGCCAGAAAGAACCAAAACCACCACCGGTGGATAAACTGTAGGATGTTTCTCAAGAGCGCACCCTAAAGATCCAATCAACATATTCCAACAAAAAGACCCGGCAAAAATGACGAGCCCGGAACCCAACGGTGTTAGGTGAAGCCGTTTCGTAGCGTAGCCTTTAGGCTGCGTTCGCCGACACAATCCCATCTTCTAGTGGCCAGTGCTCGCACCGAACCTGACGACGCCTGGGAGTAGGAGGACACACAGGCCGTGCGCAAATGGGATCGCCGCTACGGACGCAGGCTGAAGCCTACGCTACGTGGCTGCGTTTGCCCATAGCCTATAACGCCGAAGGGCATCGGCGCCCAGCTCCACCTACTTCAACCACTCGGGAATCTTGATCTCCGAGCTCTTCAACGGTGCCTCGTCGCCGCGCCACACGAAACCCGCCTTCACGAATGCTTCCGGGTTTGCCCTGAAAAAATCCTCGAGCCGCCTCGCCAGCTGCTCTCGTGGAGAACCCACATTCACCCCAAACGGCTGCAACGCAATCGCGCCAGGATGCCTGATTGCCACGAAGTCCAAGTGCTCGTCCACCAACAACGCATTCACCTCGTAGACGATCGCAGCATCGAGCGCATTCGTCCGCAGCTGGTTGATCAATAGATCCGCCGTCGGAACCTCGACGACCACGTTCTTCCGCACTGCTTCCGCCAAGCCAGATTGCTTCAACATCCCCGCGGTCATGTAGCCGAGGGTCGACTGCTTCTGGTTGCAGATCCCCACCTTTATCCCCGGACGTGCCAGGTCCATCAGCGTACTGATCTCCTGCGATAAATTCTTTCGTTTCGCGATTCCGATCCTCGTCTCAGTCAGGATCACCACCTCCGGAAATTGCTCGGCCACCGGCGGCACAAAGCAGATATCGCACGCATAGTAGGCATCCGGCGGTACATTCATCGCCTGCATCTGCGCGCACAGAACCCCGCAACCGTTAAAGACGGTGGTCACATCAACCCCCTCGCGCGCAGCGAACTCTTTCACCAAATCCTCCACAGCCGGACGGTTCACGCCACCGCTGAACAGCACGAGATCCGGCCTCTCCGCCCAAGCGTCACCCGTCACCACCTCGAACTTCATCCGCTCAAAAATTGCCCCACCTTTCTCAGGTGCGGCCAGGTAGCGCGCGAACTTCAAGGCCTCCGCAGATTGCTCGCCAGCAGTCAGGACGGAAACACTCACATTGTCCAACTCCGCATCGAACTCGGCGACACGCACCATCTCCAAACCTTTAAATTGCGGCACCGTCGAGTTCCAGATCACCGCCGCGTCGACCGCATCCACTTTTAGGTCTTGGGCGATCTCCGTCACGGTCGGTTTCATCACCGCGACCTTTTTCTCGAAGGCATCCCAGTGCGCGCCCATCCCCCGCCGGGTCGCCTTGCCGATACTCGCGGCCCCGGGGTTCCCGATCGCCACCCTAACATCGTCGCGCAGAAGGTCATCGATCGACCTGATCCCCTTCGGGTTGCCTTCGGCCACCGCGATCACCGGGTATTGCACCGCCAGCGCCAACACTTCCCTCACCACCCCTTTTTCGCGCGCCGCCTCGACCGCCGTGTCATCCGCAGCGATAAAAAGATCACCACGCTTTGCGATCTGCACCTGGCTCAGCAAGGTGCTCGTCCCCCCGTACTGCAATTGCACCTTCACCCCGAACTCTTCTTCATACTGTCTGGCGATCGCGGCGACCGGCTTCTTCACCCCCGCGGCACAGAAAACCAAGAGCTTCCCTCCCCGCTCCTCACCCGGATTTCCTAGATTCTGCAGCGAGAACACACAGATGCCCAAGATCAATGCTAGCGCGATCGCGATGACAGCCTGCTTCACTTTTCACCCTCCTTCTCGGTTGCGTCTTTCTTCTTCTGATCTGCGGCGAGTAATCCCTTCTCCCAGTCGGCTGACAACAACAGATCCCAACCAGGGTTCTGCGCCTTCACCTGACAGGAACACGCACCCGTCAGAAAGAAGCACGCCTCCTCGATCCCCTCAGCATCCATCATCTCAGCCGGCCAGGCCCCGAGCACCCGTCCCTGACCAAATACCGGAGCGACGAACGGCTTGCCGGCCTCCAGTGCATCAAGCTTCGGTCCCGCCAACATCCGCACCAACAGCGCTTCCCTAGGATCGTCGCGCTTCATCCGCAGGATTGAAAACTTGAGCTCGAGCTCTGGCCCCGGCCCGAGTTGGCTAGCAGGATCATCCGGGTCAATCTCCGGAAGTTGTGCGACCGATTGGAAGAAGGTCAGGCGGTCATTCAAGCGCTCAAACACCTCGTCGTCCGCCTTTTTGTCCCCAGACTCGACGATCACCCAGACCGCCGAAGCGCCCGCGAGAATCTGCTTCACAATCTCCTTCCGCTGCGGCGAGTTCAGCAGCGTCCCTAGTGCTTTCTCGTCAACCTCACCTGTCCAGATTGGCTCCGTGTCATCAAATGGCGCAAACAACTCACCCTTCCCGTTCGCCAATTTCAGATTCGCCGTTCCCAGCTGGTGATCGCCATCCGCCTTCAGCACATACTCCGAGCCCGTCCAGCGATCCAGAGCGTAGCGGAACACGGGAACCTTGCAGGCCAACGCGGCAGACACCAGCAACATGAAAGCAATCGTTGGAATGATGGCTTTAGCCATTCCCGTCCGCACGCAAGACGCCCGAACGGCCGACCGCGCTGAGGCACCTTTATAGAGACACCTAAAGGCGTCACTCCAATTCCGGCTACTCATCAGCCCTCCCAAAACAACGCACTTTCCCGTCCTTGCTGGCGACAAACAGCCGTCCCCGCGCGATTGCCATCCCGTCCCACACCGGCAGCGATTCCAGCTTCAACTCTGGACCCTGCTCGCCAGTCTTGGTCGAAACCGTCTGCATGATCCCGCCATCTTTCCCCTCGAGCGCAGCGTCTTGGGCTGCCAGTTCCTTGTGAACTTCCTTATCCCCTTCGGCCAGGCGCCCGAACGTGTATTCTTCATCGATGATATCCGGCGGCCCCGCGATGATCAAGGTGTCACCCGCCAGCGCCATCGCCCGTGTGTACATCGGAACGCGACCAGTCCAGTCGTGTTGCACGAAGCTCCCCTTGCTCGCCGGCAGATTCATCTTGGGCTTCTTCCCAACCTTCTTGCGCGGGATGAAAATCGCATCTCCCACCACCCCCTTGCGCATCTGGATGTTTGCCACCGCGGGCGTGTTCTTACCTTCTGAATCATCACCGACGCCTTTCCCGTCGAACGAGCTCGCGATCACCGCGTCCCCACCCGCCTTCGCCGGTTTCTCGAATCGCGCCCGCACCTCATCGGCCGAGAACGCACGGTGATAGAGCGCAAATTCGTCGATCAGCCCCGAGTAGCTCGCCCCAGTCGGGTATTCCCCCACGGTCGAAGTGGAATCGCCACCGAGCTCTAAGGTCTGCAGCGGTTGTGTGGCAACCGTCGCCGGCGATTTCGCAGTCCCGACCGCCTCCCCATCGACGTATAATACCATCGTCCCATCCTGCGCCAGCACAGCGACGAGATGCTTCCAGCCTGCGCCCAATTTCTCGGTCGACACGGCCGAAGATAGCGCATCGTTACTGCGCACATCAAACTGGGGCACGTTCTCCTTCACCACCAGCGCATAGCCATTGGCTGGCCCACCGTGGGCGACCACCACGCCGTTCTTTTGATCCGGCATCACCCAGGCCTCGACTGTTAGCGCCTTGCCTGCTGGATTGATACGTTCGGTGTTCTCATAGACCACCGGGGAATCAGCGACCTTGCGCTTACCGCCTGCGTTCTTCGGTCTATTCACCGTTGCCGAAAGATCCGGGATCTCGCGGCTCGCCGAGAACAGCTGGTGCTCTAAGGTCGTCGTCCACTTGTAATACTTCGGCTCGCGCCCGTAGCCGAACACCTTGTCATCGTTGAAAACCAGAATCCGCCCAGAGGGCGCATACTTCCCGGCCTGGTGATAGCCACCATGCCCGCCAGCGAAATTCCGCCCGTAGACCCAATAGCTGCGGTGGAACCAGGTGTCGTCGAGGAATCCCATCGGGGCAAACACATGCGCCCCCTCGCCCGCCTGCTTCGCGCCCTGTGCCGCGGGGTTACCGGAGACCGGACCGATCTCGATGCGCTCGCCATCCTTCTCGATCTTCTGCGAACGCAGGTAGGTCAACTTGCCATCGCTCGACAAAATATCATTGAGCGCCACCGGCATTTGCAAGGTCTGGATGCGGTCTTGCAAATCTCCACCGGACTCAGGATCACGATCGTCGATGCGCTTGTGGACGAGCACTCTTCCAGTAGCCGCGTCGAGCCGATAAAAGAGCATCCCGCCATCGAGAAAGGCCGATCGCCCGGCAACAAAACTCACCACTCCATCTTCTACCAACACACTTCCCGGCACCGGCCAGAGCGATTCCAACTGCTCGAAAACCATCGTGCGCCGATCACCAGGTGCCGCGCGGAAACGCCACACCAACTCCCCGTCGGAGGCGCGCAGACAGTAGACATTGCCATCCGAGCAGCCGAACAGCACCCGCCCCTTCCAAAAGGTCGGCGGCGAGTCAACCCGCGCTCCAGCGATAAAATGCCACAGCCGCTTGCCGTCTTTGTGCGCTAAGGCATGCACCGTGTGCGCGTCAATCTGTGAAACGAACACCTTGCCATCCGCTATCGTCAACGCGCTCAGTCGCCCACCCAGATCCGCTTCCCAAGCCGATCCTAAATCCTTGCCCAATTCCTGGCCCGACGAGCCACTGCGTGCCACATCATGTCGGTAGGTCGGCCAATCAAGCACATCCGCCTCTACCCCGAGCGCATCGGCGTAGGCCGGACCACGTTCGAGGCGCTTGCCCGTCGCGATCATCACCGGTTTCGAACCCGTCGCCGCAAGCGCGTTGAAGCCGTAGAGTTTCGCCTCTGGGTAGCACGCGCAATTGTGCGGCGGGGCGTAGGTGAGACCGTTGGCCGGCAACACCCCGTAGAGACAGCCGCCACGCACCCAGTGGTTGATGTCCCATTCCTCTTTTTCGTGATCGATGAACTCGATCCCGGTGCGCGATGGCATCAAGAATTTCTCAGTCGCCTTGGCGATGTAGCAGCGGTGGTGAAACCAGTAGGTCTCGACCGTTGGCGGGAATTGCTTCTTCACCTCCCCGCTGACCGGATCGCGGCCGACATAGATGCCCGTGTCCTTCGTCTGCGTCAGTGGCGCCGACCAGAGCAAGCCACCAGACACCAGCAAGTCCTGTGGCGATCGGTATCCAGATCGCGGATCCTCTGACGACCACATGGTATCACCGCTCGCCGCGTCCAGCCCCATTTTCTTGCCATCGCCACCCGCGTAGAGCACCACCTTGTCCTGCACCACGAGCCGCGGCCCGTAGTTGAATTCGAACAGCGAACGCCGCGAGGCCTTGTCATTGCGCCATTGCTGCTGGCCATCACCCGGGTTCAGTGAGACCACCGCTTCCCCGTCGTGGAACACCACCTGCTTCTGGTTCGCCACCAGTGAGAGTGGCGCCACCTTGGTCTCCTTCTTCCAAAGCCTCTTGCCGTCAGCCGCGCTGATCGCGTGCAATTCACGGGGCTTCTTGTCCCAGGCAAACTCTTTCGCCACGCGCCCCTGATCGCCCGTGTTCATCTTCACGTTGAACTCTTCCAAGGCCCACACCCCACGGTTCACCACGACGTAGAGCACCCCGTCGACCAGCACCATCTCCTCGGCAGCCGCCTGATCCTCGTAAGTCCACAGGACATCGCCCGTCGCCGCGTCGAGACAGCTCACTGGCGCATTGAGCGCGAGTGGCACGAAAACGCGATCACCGGAAGTCACCAGTCGCTTCGCCAGCTGCGTCGGTCCACTCTTCAAAGGCCAAAGCTGATCGTGCCACTTCTCGATCGGTTTCTTCCACAAGATCACCCCATTGAACGCATCGCGCGCGACCAGTTTCCACTTCGATGGCAGCTGGATCGAGATCCTCGACCCCTCGTCCATGATGTAGAACAGCCGCCCACCACCCGTGACCAACGCGCTCATACTCGCCATCCGGTCGTGGTGCCGCGACCAGCGCGGGCTCCCCAACCAGGCGAGGCGGGTCGGTGGCCCGACCTCATCATCCTGCGCCACCGCATTGCCATCTGCGCCGTGGAAGTAGTGGGTCCACTCATCGATCGAATCCGTGCGCGTCTTGATCGTTTTCTGCCAAGCACCGTCGCCCCCCTTCACCATCGCCACCCCGTCCGGACAGAGCACGCGTATCACCTCTTCCATCGGCAAGCCGTTGAGGTTTTCGACGACGATCAAGTTGACGAGATTGTCCACGAACGGCAGGTAGCTCCCTTCGAGGAGATCGGCGGTGACCTGACCGTAAACTCCACCCTCCACAAGCCGCGCGCGGGTAGCGCGTAAATCGTCGACCGATGCCGCCAGCGCATGGACTTGGTATCGCTCCGATCCGCCTAGCGAACTTGTCAGTGCGCCCTCGCCACATCCCAAGTGCAACACCAGTCCACCCCGAATCCCAGATTGGTCGAAAATCGTCTGGGCTTCATCAGCAAAAACCAAGTTTGCGAACAGTAGGAGTGGGAGGATCAGGACACGATTCATGACCACAGTCTAGCTGGAGGTTCGCGTCTTCCCAGAAAAATAGCACCAGCTGGCTACCAGCGCGACAATGATCACCGCCGACACCACGTAGCAGAGGGTTTCGAAGAAATTCAACATCGACCCCGGCTGGCCAAAGTTCTTATATAGCATCCCAGCAACGACTCCAAGGTAGCCGAGCGCGTCCGCCATGGTGATCAAGAAAACCGAGGTCGCCACCTTCCCTAACGAAGCAACCAAACGGTCGAAGAGGATGCAATTAAACGGCACGTAAGCGAGAAACAGGCCGAAGCCGTTCAGGATCATCCACGCCACGATCCCCAGCCCGCCTGACTGGAAAGCAACCGTCGAACCACATAGGATCACCGCACCCGCGATCCCATAGAGATGGTTCACCAGAAGCGCCTTGCGGTTGTCCTTGATGAGGAACAGCAGCCCAACCAGCGACACGACCGCGAACGCAACGATGAGCTCGGTCTGCGCGAAGATCGCCGGATTACCAGTCACCCCGCGCTCGACAAACATGTCCTTCTGGAAATTGTCACGGAAATCGCGGCACACCGTCATCGCGACATAGACCACCATGAGACAACCGATGCCGAAGGCGAACTTCAACAGGAAGGCGCGCCGTTCGGCACGGTGCATCGGCTTGCGCTCGACCCGGAGTTCCATGTCGGCCTCGCTCGGGTGCGGCAGGCGACGCAGCATCCAGACAGCGAGGTAGAAACCGGGGAAATACAACAGCCCCGCGACCGCGGGCATCCACGCTTCGGTCACCCCCCAATACATCACCATCGCACCGACGCTCTTCGCCACCCCGCTCGCCACGATAAACGAGCAGCACAATCCTGCCCCCATCAGATCGGTCAACCGGCGCCCCTCCAAGAAACTGAACACCAGCCCCCACACCATCCCCAGCGGCAACGCACTGCAGAAGATCGCCAGCACCTTCCAAGCTCCGGGGAGCAGCGCAAAACACACCAGCGAAACCTCGCTGACCAGGATGCAGATCACCAGCGCCGTGCCCCTCGCCCCCCGCCCCATCTCGGAGTTAAATTTGATGCCGATGATCTTCGACGCCGCGTATCCGAACACCTGCCCGATCACCAGCGCCACCTTCAGATCGACCACCAGCCCGAACACACCAAGTTCGAGCCCCTTGTATTCCCCGACCGTGAAGGCCTTGCGGTAGCCATACATGCAGAAGTAGGTCGTGAAAGCAGCCGCCACCGCAAATGCGACAAACAACCACTCCGGCGCTGCCGCAAGCTTGCGAGATAGCTTGGAGTCTCTGGGATCGCGACGCGGCATACAGACAGCTCTAACACAGGATCCGCTCGCGTCGCGGATCAAAGGGTGAACTCAACGTTACTCGCGCCTGACAGCTCTCGCCAGCGTTCAGAATCGCGTAGTCAGCGCCTTTTACAAATTGCTTCACATAACCGAGCGCGACCGAAGCGCCGAGCGTCGGCCCATAGGTCGCCGAGGTTGTGTGACCGACCACCTCCCCACCCAGCGTGATCGGCTCGCCCCCCCACAGCATCACCCGCGGGTCAGCCAGGACGAGGCTCACCATGCGCTTCGTCCTCTCGCGTTTCAGCAAAGCGTCCCTACCGAGAAAATCGCTGTCCCATGCGAGCGCAAACCCCAGCCCGGCCTCGACCGGTGTCTCATCGGGCGAAAGCTCATGGCCGAAAGCCCGGTAGCCCTTCTCGATCCGCATCGAGTTGATCGCGTGGTGACCTGCATCGGTCGCGCCGCCGCCCTTAATAAAATCGTACACCGGCTGCATCGCGGACGCTGCCATGTGCAACTCCCAACCGAGCTCGCCGACGTAGGTGATGCGCACCGCCAGCACCTCCTGCCCAGCGACATCAATCCGCCGCGCGCCCCCAAATGCCATGCCATCAACCATCGCACCAAGCAGCTCACGTGAGCGCGGCCCCATCACGCCTAACACGCCCAACTCTTCCGTAACATCACACAAATCCGAGCACTTCCCGTTGTTGCGGATCCAATCGAAATCGCGATAGCGGCTCGCGCTCGAGCTCACCAGGTAGAACGAATCTACCGCCTCGCGGATCACCGTCAGATCCGATTCAAAAGTTCCACGCCCATTCAACATCGCGGTGTAGACCGCCCGCCCCGGCTCGACATCAACATCGTTCGCGCACAGCCACTGCAAGCCCTCGAGATCGTGGGTTCGAAACTTAGAAAACGTCGACTGGTCGAAAACCGCCACCCCGTTGCGACAGGCGGAAACCTCCTGCGCCACCGTCTCCAACCACACCGGCTTCCCAAACGTGTAAGCAGGCTCTGGGCCACCAAACCACATCGGCCGCTCGACACCTCCCGCCTCCCCGAAGCGTGCCGAGTTCGCCACATGGGTCTCATACAGCGGCGTGCGCATCAGGTCACGCGCCGTCTCCATCTGCAGCCCCGGCCACGCCATCGAATAATGCATGCCCAACACCTCGGTCACGCGCTCCTGCAGGAATCCTGTCCCGTTGTGCCTCGGACCAAATCGGCGGATATCCACCGACAGCAAGTCCATCGTCATCCCCCCATTCGCCATCCACTCAGCCGCGTATTGTCCAGCCCCACCAGCGCAGGCGATCCCCGCCGAGTTGAACCCTGCCAATACGAACAGCCCGCGCGTCCCGGTCGGCTCGCCCATCAGGAACTGGTTGTCCGGCGTGAACGATTCGGGTCCGTTGACAAACTTTACGATCTCCACGTCGCGCGTCGATGGCAAGCGGTGCCGGTGCGAGGCCAGCGGCTGAGCGAAGTCCTCCCAGTCCGGCTCGAGGAGGTCGTGGTGGAAATCCTCCGGCACTCGATCGCCGACCTGCCATGCCTTCGAGCGCAACTTGAACGCCCCGAGCTTCATCCCGCCATCATCCAGAGAGCGAAAGTAGATCCCCGCATCCGGATCGCGCGAGCAAGGGAAATCACGCGTCACGCCGTCGACCGGCGCGGTGATCACGTAGTGGTGCTCGCAGGGATACAAGGGGATGTCCACCCCGATTCCAAGACCGAGCTGGCGCGACCACATCCCTCCGGTCAACACCACCCAGTCCGCCTTGATCTCGCCACGGGAGGTCCGCACACCAGTGATCGTTTCCCCCTCACGTAAAATTTCCTCAACCGCCGTGTCTTCGAATACAGGCACGCCCGAGCGCGTCGCCAGCTCCACTGCACACGCCCCCGGCAACACCCGCCCGTCGCCCGGTAGCCAGATGCCACCGACCACATCACTGGTCTCGATCACCGGCCAGCGCGAAGAGATCTCCGCCGCATCAATCAGTTCAGCCTCCACCCCGAACACTTCAGCCATCGCAGCATTGCGCCGCAACTGCGTCCAACGCTCATCGCTCGTCGCCAGCTGCAAGCCTCCACATTGCAACCATCCGGCGGACTCGCCCAGCTCGGCGTAGAGTTCCGCCGACGCCTTGTTAATCTTCGTCTGGCTCGAACTGGCGCGCAGTTGCCCGACTTGCCCAGCCGAATGCCACGTCGTCCCAGACGCGACCTTGCCAGATTCTAACAGAATCACATCGCCCCATCCGAGCTTCGCCAGATGGTAGGCGACCGAACATCCGGCAATCCCTCCGCCGACGATCACCACCCGCGCGTCAGCCGGCAATTCGCCGGGATCGAATTGGGTTTCTGCCAAGACTGGCGTGTTGGTGTGCAAGGTCTGATCCATTTTAGTTAAGTCATCCAAATTACTCGCTCGCACGCAATAACAAAGCCGCTGAAATCGCTGTTTAATTGGCAAGAAGTAATTTCCCCTCGCGCCGGACGAGATTAGATTCATCAATGAGCGAAACCCACTTCATATGCCCAGGCTGCGGCGCGGAAATCCGTGTCGGCCCACGCGGTTGCCCGAAGTGTACCCGCCAGCCGAAGCCCAAGAAAAAGCCAGAGCCGAGAGCGTGGGAACAGGACGATATCCACGATGGTCTCGACCTCGATCTGCCGGAGGATGACTCCTTTGATTATGACAAATTCGTCGCAGATGAGTTCGGCGGCCCACAGAAGCGATCTGGCAAGGAATGGCTCTGGTGGGTCACCGGGGTGATTCTGCTGTCGGTGCTCGTCTATCTCTGGATCTAACGTAACCCGCGGGATTCTCTCGACGTAATAGGAGAGTCCACCCACTATTCTCCTCTATGACGCCCAAGACCCTCGCTCTCAGCACGCTCATCGTCACCGCGTGCACGCACTTCCTCGGTGCCGCACCGACAGCCAATCCCGAAACCTATTCGGCGGGAGAAGACTCCACGCTCAGCATACCTGCAGCCAACGGCGTGCTACTCAATGATTTCGGAACCGGCGCGCTTTCGGCAATCCTCGAGTCAGACGTCTCCAACGGCGAACTGACGCTCAACCCCGATGGATCGTTTACCTACGTCCCCGCCCCCAATTTCAATGGCACCGACACCTTCACCTACCGCGCCAACGAGAGCCCGAGCGGCGGACAGGTGTTCACGATTGTCGAGAATAGCTCTTCCGCCAGCATCGATGCGGACCTGTCCGTCTCGGGGATCGGTAGCGATTCGGACTCGGACACCACCCGACTTCGTGGGACACTGACCGCACAGGTCACCCCGAGCGAAGCCCCATTCAGCCAGATCCATGTCACCGATTTCGATGTCAGAACCGCCGAGAGCATTGCTCTCAATTTCAGGTTTGCGTTCGGCTTCGCAGGCGTCAATGCGACGGCTGCTCCCGAAGGTATCCGGATCAGTATGGAAAACCCCGGCGCGCCAGCCGCCGTCGATGCGGGCGGCAACTTCAGCCAGCTACAGAACGAGGTACGCCTGATCGGAACGGTCAGTGTCGAAGGTACCGGTCTGGCAGCTGGCGCTGTCCCAGAAGGAGACCAGATCTTCGACCAGGCCGGCAATTTTCTCGACCTCAACGGGACGATCACACAATCGGGATCGACTCTGACCCTCTCTACGCCAATCGAATTCGCCGGTGTCTTCGACCTCGATGGCAACTCGCTCGGTCTCGATCTCACTGGCGATTTAGTCGCGACTTCGCCCGTGCAAACCTCCGAACTCTCCGCACCGACCACGGTCACGATCAACGTCAGCGCAGTCAACGACTCCCCCTCGATCCAGAACGACCAGTATTTCACCGATGCCGGATCACCACTATTGGTGCCAGTCACCATCCCGGACGGTGGTTCGCAATCGCTAGTCGCCAGCGGCGCGATCTGGAAATACCTCGCCAACGGCAGCGACCTTGGCAGCGCCTGGAGCGCACCCGAGTTCGACGATGCCAGCTGGGATGAGGGCGCGAGCCAACTCGGCTATGGCGACACTGAAACCACGCTGGTCGGTTTCGGTGATGAGAACAACAAGCACATCACCACCTATTTCCGCCACCAATTCAACGTCCCCGATCCAGAGGCGCAAGCCGACCTCTGCCTCCGCCTGAAACGCGACGATGGTGCCGCCGTCTACCTCAATGGCGTAGAAATCGCCCGCAGCAACCTCCCTCCCGCCGCCGGGTCTTCCACCCTAGCATCCTCCACCGTTGATGGCCGCGCCGAGGAACACTTCTACGAGTGGTGCCTCCCCAGCGGCCTGCTCGTCTCGGGCTCAAATACCCTCGCAGTCGAAGCCCACCAGGCCAGCGTCACCAGCAGCGACCTAATTTTCGATCTCGAACTGATCCGCAATCGCACCTTCGGCGGCGTCCTCGCCAACGATTCTGACACCGATGGCGACACGCTCAGCGCCAGTGTCCACACCCCGCCAACGAACGGTATCCTAATCCTAGCGCCCGACGGCAGCTTCACCTACACCCCTGCAGTCGGATTTGTCGGGACCGACTCCTTCATCTACCAGGCACAGGACATCGAAGAGCTGGTCGATCGCGCACTGATCCCCCTCGGCGATGATTGGAAATTCCTCGACGACGGCTCCAATCAGGGCACCGCCTGGAGTGAGATCGGCTTCGACGACTCCGGATGGGCTAGCGGCCCCGGTGAACTCGGTTACGGCGACGCCCCCGACGATCAAGCCACGATCGTCAGCTTCGGCCTCGACCAAAATAACAAGTTCGCCACCACCTACTTCCGCAACCATTTCTTCCTCGGCAACGTCGCCGAACTCAGCGACGCCGTTGAGTTCCAACTAGTTCGCGATGATGCGGCCGCCATCTACATCAACGGCACCGAGATCTACCGCGATGACAACCTCGTCGGCGGCGCGATGTTCAACACCTTCGCTGTGCCTGCCGTAGCCAACGAGGACGAAGTGGTTACCGCGACCGTGCCACTCGGCGTCCTCGTCGACGGCCGCAATACCATCGCGGTCGAAGTCCACCAGTCCAGTGGCACCAGCAGCGACCTCGCCTTCCACCTCGCCCTCACTTGTCCGACACCGGCCGAAACCCCGATCTTGCCGCTCGGCTCCACTTGGAAATACGCTGCCTCGGGTGACGATCTGGGAACGGCCTGGACCGACGCCGAATTCGACGACTCCCTGTGGGTTTCTGGCGCTGGAGAACTCGGCTACGGAGACGGTGACGAGACAACCGCCCTTCCCGTCCCCGCCGATCCCAAACCACTGACCGTCTACTTCCGCAGCCGCCTCCATATCCCAGACGCCTCGCAAGTGCAGACACTCGCAATCGACCTCATCCGTGACGATGGCGCGGCCGTCTACATCAACGGCACCGAGATCGTCCGCGACAACCTAGCCACCGCCGCCGCTTTCGATACCCCTGCAAGTGCTGGCGTCAATGGTGACAGCGAGTCCAAGCTTCGCCCCTTCATCAAGATCGACCCAACGCTACTCCAGGATGGGGAAAACATCATCGCGGTAGAGATCCACCAGATCAACGACACCAGCAGCGATCTCAGCTTTGACATGGCAGTGCGCGCCTCCCTCATCAAATCCCTCGGGATCGCCACCATCAACGTCATCGGCATCCCGTCTGTCGACAGCGACAACGACGGCATCGACGACAACTGGGAAACCGCCAACGGGCTAGTGGTAGGCAGCGACGATTCACTACTCGACCCTGACGGCGACGGGCGCAGCAACCTTGAGGAATTCCTCGCTCTGACCAACCCACAGGACCCGGCCTCGCTGCTGAAAATCATCGCCGTCAGCCAAGCTCCCAATGCCGATCTCACCGTTAGCTTCGCCAGCACGGTCGGCAAAACCTACCAGCTCCAGCACTCCACTGATCTGAGCGGATTCACGGACATCGGTGCGCCGCTGACCGCCACTGGCCTCGAATCCACCTTGAACGCGCCCTCCCTGAGCACTCTCAAAGGATTCCTGCGTGTCAGGGTGCTCCCGTAGCCGCAAAATCTCTCGTGATTTCCGCTGGCATTGCCGCGATTCCTTGCCATTCTCCCCGCATGGATCAAGACATCAAAATCAAAATGACCACCAGTAAGGGCGACTTAAGCATCACGATGTATGCGACGGACACCCCCATCACCTGCGCCAGCTTCCTCAACCTCGCGAAACGCGGTTACTACAACGGCCTCAAATTTCACCGCGTCATCCCCAATTTCATGATCCAGGGTGGTGATCC
>JBLHKE010000033.1:0-21680 GCA_047619485.1 Verrucomicrobiales bacterium
GATAAAATCCCCGCTGTCTTCGTTGCTAAAGCGCCCACTATCACCAGATAGCTTAGCGTTTATCGCCTCGCCAGCGTGAATTTTCTCTGCGCCCCATTTCCACAGCAGGTTTCCGGAGGTGCCCTATTGGAATCGATTGTTCATTATTTCCTCCGGCGCCTTTTCGGTAACTCGGGCTTCGGATGTCTCATCTTCCGCTCGCTAGCGATTCGGGCTGCTGTTTCGGAATCAACCGCCCCCCCCCCAATCCTTCTCGTGGCTGATGATTGGGGCATCCGGGACTACCGATCCAGTCGGCCGCTGAGCGCTGCCGCGCTGCCTGTATTCGCCCAGTTCCCCACGTGCCTTCGCGGCAAGCCCAAGCAACTGCTGGACGACCTCGGGGTGTTGCGCAGCCACGTCGACAGCTTCCGCGACATCCTTGCGGAGCTTGTAGCCCTGTTTCTTAAACTGCTCCGCGAGGGTCAGTTCGTCCGGGTTCAGCCCGAGAAACCAATGCGCAGTGCGCCGTGGATTGATCCCCGTGTAGAGTCCGCAGCGCTGCGGGTAAGCGCCCGTCAGGAACGCGGCCCGCGACGGTGAGCAGATCGACGCCGCCGTGTGGAAATCGGTGAAGTGGAGACCTTCAGCCGCCAGCCGATCGATGTGTGGCGTCTTTACCCCGGACGCCCCATAACATCCGACATCCGAGTATCCCAGATCGTCGGCCAGCGCGAAGATGACATTCGGCGCACCGGATTCGGCACGGCTGTCCGGCTGCAATATCAGGACGAAGACAAGCTGCGCCAGAAGGCGGGGGAGTCTCATCAGGTGCCTAATCAGGTCGGCATGTTGAAGTCGAACACGACCACGCGCGCCAGATTCGGTACGACGATCTCTTTGACCTCCTCGTGGACCGGGTGCGGCAAGTAGGCATCGCGAGCTTCCGGGCTCTCGAAGGTCATGATGAACCCGTGGGTGTAGTCATCGTTAAGACCTTCAGCAGAATCGTAGGGACCGTAGTTGAAATCTAGCAAGCCGGGGATCTTGCCGACCATGCCCCCCATCGAGGTGAAGCATTCTGCGATCTTTTCCTCGGAGGTGCCTTCATTGAATTGGAAGCAACCGTAGTGTTTGACTTGTGGCATAGAATTTTGGTTTTTCGGATTGATTGATCTACGCTTCGAGATTTTTCAGGAGGGCGTCGGCGCAGGCTTTGGAGAAAATGGGATCGTTGATCTCCGCATCCACCTCGACCAGCTCGACGGCGTCGGACAAGTTGTCTCGGATCGCCGAGAAAAGGGCCGCGTCCGCCTCTGGATCATGGAATGCTTGCCCCTCGGCGCTGATGATACTGATCGCTTTTGTCGGTAGCAGCACCGTCACCGGAGCAGTGTAAGCATTCACCTTCTCAGCGAGAATTTTGCCTAGCGCAGCGCATTCTTCCGGCGTGGTGCGCATCAGCGTGACCTGCGGATTGTGGATGTAAAAATTCCGACCTTCGTATTTTTCAGGAACCGTGTCGCGCTCACCGAAATTCGCCATGTCGAGGCAACCCGGGGTTACGATCGCCGGCAATCCAGCGCGCCCGGTGGCCTCGAGCCGAGTAGGCCCTGCGCTAAGTGTCGCCCCGACCAGTTCATCCGCCCACTCGGTCGTCGTGATGTCGAGGACTCCCTTTACCATGCCGCTCTCGATGAGCGACTCCATCGTTTTACCACCGATCCCGGTCGAGTGAAACACCAGCACCTCGTAGCCTCGCTCTTCCAAAATAGAACGGGCGTGATCGACGCACTCGGTCGTGTTGCCGAACATGCTGGCGACGATGATCGGCTTCCCCTCGGCAGTCGCAGTTTCGGCAGCCGACATCCCACAAATCGCTCCGGCTGCGCGCGTGAAAATCGTTTTGGAAATCTGGTTCAGGCCCGCGACATCCACGATACTAGGGAACATCACAATGTCCTTAGTACCGACGTAGTGGGCGGTATTTCCGCTCGCCAAAGTACTCACCATCAACTTCGGGAATCCGATTGGCAGCGCACGCATACCAGCGGTGGCGATCGCCGTCCCACCACCACCACCGAGAGAGATCACGCCATCGATCTCACCGGACTGAGCCAGTTTTTTCAGGAACACCGGCAGCGCCTGTGCCATCACGCCAACCCGCTGCCCACGATCCTCCACGTCGGGCAATTCAAGGCCAGCCGCGGCGAGCACTTGCTCGCGCGAAACGTCCGCAGCGACTTGGGGTTCACCAAGCGTGCCGACATCGACCAAGAGCGGTGAGTGACCAGCCTGCCGGATCTGATCGGCGACGAATTGATGCTCGTGCCCTTTCGAGTCGAGCGTTCCAATAACTGCGATGGTTGCCATGACGTATTTAGATTAAGCCCTCTTCACGGGGATGGACTTGAACTCGCGGGTCAGGCTCGTCAGCGACTCCTCGACCGCCATGCGCTCGAGGCTCGACGCCCCGACAAACCCGACTGCGTCGGTCTTCTCATTGATGAACGCCGCGTCTGAAGGGGTTGCGATCGGTCCGCCATGAGACAGGTAAATGACATCGTTCCGGACCGAGTTTCCAGCATCGATGATCGCCTGCGTAGCGGTGGCGGCATCGTCCAGGGACATCGCCGCATCCGTCACCCCGATGGATCCGCCGACCGTGCAGCCGACGTGGGCGATGATCACATCGGCACCAGCTTCCGCCATCGCCTTCGCCTCGTCCGGGGAGGCGACGTAAACGATCGAGAACATGTCCATCTTGCGTGACAGCGCGACCGTCTCAACCTCCTTGTGCACCCCCATGCCGGTCTCCTCCAGCTGCTTGCGGAAATCGCCGTCGATAATGGAGTGGGTTGGAAAGTTGTTCATGCCCGAGAACCCCATCGCCTTCACTTGCTGGAGCCAGTGCCACATGCGCCGCCGCGGGTCGGTGCAATGGACGCCACAGATCACCGGAATTTCCTTCACCACCGGAAGCACCTCGAATTCGCCGATCTCCATGGCGACCGCATTCGCATCGCCGTAGCCCATCATGCCCGCGATCGAACCGTGTCCCATCATGCGGTAGCGACCGGAGTTGTAGATGATGATCAGGTCTGCCCCACCCTTCTCGATGAACTTGGCGCTGATGCCAGTTCCGGCACCAGCGGCGATGATAGGCTGCCCTTTGGCAAGGGTGTCGCGCAGTCGCTCGATGACTTCTTCTCGGGTGTAAGGGTTTCCGACCCCGGTCCATGGATTTGGCATAGGCTGATTTAAATGCACAAACCGCCCAACAGCAAACCCTTCCGCCGGAGTAGAATCCACCGGGATCTATCGTAAATCCACATCAGGCACGACCGCGGGGAGCCAATAAAAGCCTAGAAAATAAGGGTAGCAGCCAGTAAATTCAGGAATTCCCGTGGACTTTGTCGAAATCCCCCTTAAGACACCTTGTGATCGCAGCGTTTTGCGATCACAACACAAATTATACACATCTAGAAAAAACACGTTATGGCCCAAGGAACTATTAAGAAACTCATCTCAGACAAAGGCTTCGGCTTCATCGCAACCGACGGGGATGACCTGTTCTTCCACCGCTCAGGCGTGGACGGCAACTTCGAAGACCTGCGCGAGGGCGACGCTGTCGAATACACTAAAGGCCAGGGACCGAAAGGCCCATGCGCCGAGGACGTGAAGCCGACCTAGGCTTCACCGACAACGACTTAATTTAAACGTGGGCGACCTTTCGAGGTCGCCCACGTTTGCGTACGGGTGCAGCTAGCCAGCCGCTTAGAACCTCGCCGGATGACCAGAGAACATCAGAGTGTCTAGATGCGACGACGATCGACCCCGACCACTCTGCCGGAGTTTGAGAGCCGCCTTCTTGGTCAACGCCGCATCCATCCCCTTGCGGTTGTGGTAGTGATTGAAGACTCGCTCATACATCGGGCGCAGGCGACCGCGATCCTTGTCTGATATTTTCTTGTAGTGAGAGCGCCCCTCGAAGCTCTTGTAGGGTTCGTATGCAACGTCGCCCTCCAAATTGTAATTTGCGGTGTATTCGAATCCCTTGAGCAGACGATTGTCGAGGGCAGCATACTGATCGACACCCTGGATCCACGCCGTCTCACAGGTGTTGGCCAAGAACTCGAGCCCCATCTGCGTGTGCCCTTGGTCGCGGCCAGTCTCTTGGCACTGACCTGATGCTTTGAAATACATCCCGATCGCACCGTTGCCCTTGCCGCTGAGAAAGTAGTTCTTTGCCCGATCGAACATCGCCTGATCGTCTAAGGGCTTGTCAGTAAATAACTCCTACAATCTGCTGGTTATTTTGGCCATCACCCGCGTTAGCTTCCAACTCAAATAGCCCGCTATAATCGCTGAAATCTGCCTTGGTGCTGGCTAAAATTCCTGCGCATCTTTGTATGACTTATTTCCTGACAACCCCTAAGAACACCCCCATCGCCGTCATCGCCTGCAACATCGACGCGTCCCAGTTGCCATTAGCGGAGGGGTAAAAATCTTTGATGCTCGGTTGGCCGTGGGCGACGTCCGGGTGGACGGACTCGGCCTGCGCAGGTAACCGCGCGAACAAAATCAGTCGATGCAACCCGGGTCGCTGCGGCGTTTCTCCAGAAGGTCACGCACGGTCAGGGCACTGTTGAGGTCTGGGACAATCGCAGGAACCTCCTTTGGAGGCGGTGTGCCGAGTAGTTTCGCCAGCACCCAGTGGCCAAGGGTTACAGGTGAGGTTTCCACGCCGTTGGAAGTCAGCGCCAAGATACTGCCGTGCCCGAGCAAGCCACGGTGTTTTGCACCCGCAGGAAGGCTGGTTTTGATCAGTTCCTTTCCGCCCTCGAAGGCCACGTGGTAGGCCTCAACTCCTCTTAGAGCTTCTGTCCTTTGTCATCGGAAAAGACTTTGGAGTAGGTTCCATTGTCTGCCGTAACGATGAGAAGCGTGTTGTCAGCAATCCCCAACTCGTCGATCTTCTCGGCTATCTCCTGGGTATTGGCCTTCTTCCTGAAAACGAATGAGTCGTCCGCAACCCAAGTCGTCAGCGTAAATGACAGTCACATTGGGCTTTGATAAGTCGGCAGCGAACCCGGAATTCATCCATCCAGAGAATCGGATACACGCTGAAAAAATGAGGCCGTTTCATGGTTGTTTGGATCGGTCGTGAGGGCCTCCCTTGAGCCCGTCACACTCGCGGTAATGGTATCAAGCTTCTTGCTCCTCGCTGAGCCGCCCACAGAGTTCCGGCTATTTGGAGCTAGTCTCCGAACGAGAGCGTCACCTTGTCCAGAATCGGCTTGGACTTGTTCTCGGTAGTATCGATCATACGAATTTCAAACTGGAAACCGAACCCAGCCGGCAGCTTGGAGAGATCGATGGACGCCGGGGTCTTGCTGACTTGCTTGGCGAAACCTGGCGTGTGGTCGTAGGTCTCTTTGACCTTCTGCCACTCGCTCCACTGGTCGACTTGGGCATCGTCGTCGGTATCCACACCGACTCTTACCTCTACCGATTCGACCCACGGGCCTGGACTGGTGAAGTCACCCGGTTGCTGGGTAGCGAGGTAGAATTTGCCCTCGGCGAAACAGACGTCTGGGTCAGGGTGTCCTTTACCGATATTGCCACAGAACGTGAATTGCTTGTCGATGCTGCTTGAGGTGAACCAGGCAACGCTCATCGGCTTGCCATGCTCTGGATCAAAATCACCGAAGAGGTAGTACTGGCCACCGATGCTGATCGCAGCCCAGTCACCGAAGGTTTCCTGATTTGGTTCGTGGATCTCATACTCCGCGACGTTGGTCTTGTAGTTCTCCGGATCTTCCTTCACCCAGTGCGGGTGCTTGTAGGTGCCTATTTCACCAGTTGGCTTGGTGCGCTCGTCCACGGCCGGCGCGACGATCTTGAAATCGTTGATGCCATCGTCGCTGACCGCGTGCCCGGCTAGGGGCGAATCCCATGCGCGCTGCTGCGCATTGATCGGGGACCAGTCTTCGAAGATGATGTGAAACTTCCCCTCGGCATCGCGGATCACACCGCAGTCGGAACCGTGGGATGGATCCTTGAGCACCATCCCCATGTTTTTTCCGGGGATTCCGTCGGCCGGGTTCTCATCGATGTAGGCATGCGGATCCTGGTCGTTCGGGAAGTCGTAGTAGAAGTGGAATTTACCATCGACATATTCCGCACTGGTCATCCAAGCCGAGAACCGCTCGGTGATCGAACCTTGGTGCACCCAGTTGACCATGTCGCGGCTCTGCCAGGCGTGGTAGCCGCGCTTATTCTCCTGCGCTGCGCCCGGACCTTCAAACTGGTTTGCTAGCCTGGTCGTCTTGAGTGGGATATCGAACCCATCCAGGGTGGCTGGCTCGCTTACGAAGGCTGCTTGAGCTTGCGGTTTCTTGCCCCTCTTCCTCCCCGCCCCTCCATTGTATCTGGCGAACATCCAGTAGTTGTCCGGACCGACACTCAGCAGCACCGGTGCGTCTGACATCGAAGCCGTTCCGATGTTCCCGACCTGCTCCCAGTTGAGCCAGACTGGCGACTGAGCCAAGACGATCGATTGCGCCGAACGCATTTCTCCGAACCGTTTGAGCTTGCTCTTGAAGCTCGATTCCTTTGCTGTCGGCGAAGCCATGCCATCAACGATTTCGAGCCCGGTCTTCTCGGCGGCGATGCCCTCCCAGTCAGATTGCTGATCGATCACCCACGGTTCGGCCGCGTGGGCACCGGTGGCTGCGATTAAGAATGAAATAAGGTATTTGGTTTTCATGAGTCAGTTTGGGGTGGCAGACTGATTGATCGCCCGCACGAAAATTTAGGAAGCACTCACGCCAACAGTTAGTTCATCGTTCCGGAAGCGTTGTTGAAGCGGTCGGCGAATTTGCCATGAGGCGTCAGCCCGTGGTAGCCGCCCTTGACCCCATCGAGCTGGATCACGTGGTGGTGCATCCCGAAACCAGCGGTGAAGACGCGGATGGTGTCCGACTGGATCACTAGATAGAGAAGGTCGAACATCAGTGGCGAGAGGAATGTTCTGCGATTGGCTAGGAGGATCATGAATGAGGCGAGGCAAGTGGCACCACGAGCAACTACTACCTTGCGATGGCACTTACTTACATCAAATTTGCGGATTTCGAGCGCTGAGAAGAATCTAAGCGGGCTTCTATTTTCTACCTGAAGGCGAAAATGTGTATAGGGCACCTCCGGAAACCTGCTGTGGAAATGGGGCGCAGAGAAAATTCCCGCTGGCGAGGCGATAAACGCTAAGCTATCTGGTGATAGTGGACGCTTTAGCAACGAAGACAGCGGGGATTTTATCAAGCTCCAGCCCGCATGAGGTTTTCGGAGGTGCCCTATAGCTCAAAGAGATTAACTTCCTCAAGTTTTCTCTCGCCCGATCCCCCCCCCCAGCTCCGATCATCCCACGATGCGACTTATCCTTTTCTCTGCCCTCCTTGCAATCGTCTCCGCCGCCAGTGCAGCCGACCGACCGAACGTACTATTTATCGCCGTCGATGATCTACGGCCTAAACTCGGCACTTATGGCACGCGCGCGATCACGCCGAGCATCGATGCCCTCGCCGCTTCCGGCGTCCGCTTCGAGCACGCCTACTGCAACCAGGCGGTGTGTGGCGCTTCGCGGGTCTCGCTGATGACCGGACTGTATCCTGAGCGCACCGGGGAGCGAACCTATCATGTCACCGGTTGGCGGGAGCGGTGGGCAGATACAGTGACCCTCAACCAGCACTTTCTCGCCAACGGCTACAACACCATCGGCATGGGCAAGATCTACCACGGCAGTGGCGGTGAGGGCGTTGATCCGGAGAACTGGACCGAATGGGTCAATGTCAAAGGTAGCCAATACGTCAACGAGGAGAGCCGCGAAAACATGCGCACCTCAAAGGCTGGCGGCAGAACACGCAAGCGCGGCCCTTCGACCGAAGCAGGCAACACCGATGGCGACGACTACCCCGATAGCCAACGCGCGGCGACTGGCGCAGTACGACTTGCCAAACTTGCCAAAGACGACAAGCCCTTCTTCCTTGCCGTTGGTTTCACCAAGCCACACCTGCCCTTCGTCGCACCCAAGAAATTTTGGAATCTCTACCAGCGCGACAGCTTCTCGATGCCGAAGAACCTCGGCGTGCCACCTGGCTACCCTAAATACGCGAGCAATGTCAGCGCCGGCGAGCTGCGCAGTTACTCCGACATCCCGCAGGGCAACGTTCCGCCCAGCGAGTTTCCCGACGAACTCAACAAGCGCCTCATCCACGGCTACCACGCCTGCGTCAGCTACATGGACTACAACGTCGGCGTTTTGCTCGACGCGCTTGAGAAATCTGGCGAAGCAGACAATACCATCGTGGTGTTCTGGGGCGACCACGGTTGGAAATTAGGTGATCACTCAAGCTGGTGCAAGCACACCAACTTCGAGTGCGACACCCGCGTGCCGCTCATCGTCCGCGCCCCGGGCAAAGCCAAAGCTGCGAGCAAGTCGCTGGTCGAACTCATCGACATCTACCCCACACTATGTGATCTCGCCGGGCTCGAAAAGCCCACCCACCTGCAGGGGAAATCGTTCATCGCCACCCTCGAAGACCCGAAAACCAAGCACCGCGATTTCGCCTACTCCTCTTACTCGCACGGGCTAGGCAAAGGCAAGTCTGCCGTCGGCCACTCGCTGCGCAACGGCCAGTTCCGTTACACCGAGTGGTGGGAGAAGGGCACCGACAAGGTTCTCGACAAAGCCCTCACCGACCTGACCGCAGATCCCGGCGAAACGACCAGCGCCCTGCCGGAGAAGGCAAGTGAGGCTGAGTTGTTTTCGAAAGCACTGCGTGCGCGCGTGCTCGGTGTGCGGAAAAAGTAGGAAATCTTTGGGGGGGATTCGCCGCATAGGGTGAGGTCTCGCTCGTAGGCTTCGGCGGCAACCGGGATCTGCCTCTCTTCGTGGTCATTGTAGTTGACGAGGTGGTTGAGGGTCAGTTCGGATGCTGGTGGGTTTGGGATTTCCGTAATTCTGGCCGTCGATGATAATGCTTCCGTAGAGAATCCGGGTACCGATGTAGAACTCCGTGCCGTGGTAGTCGTTGCCACTACCAGTGTGCTCGGAGCCGCCGATTGGGTCTTGGCTTCGTGACAGAATTAGTGCGAGCATACCCGGGTGAGCATTTCAACGTTGACCACCCCCAGTCACCTCTTCCGATTCGCGCTCGTCGGCGCGGTGTTGAGCGTGGCATGTTCCTGCTCGTCAATCTCCGACGAGGCGACCCAGAAAAAATCGTCGCCCCCCCGGTAAGGGCTTGTCAGTAAATAACTCCTACAATCTGCTGGTTATTTTGGCCATCACCCACGTTAGCCTCCAACTCAAATAGCCCGCTATAATCGCTGAAATCTGCCTTGGTGCTGGCTAAAATTCCTGCGCATCTTTGTATGACTTATTTCCTGACAACCCCTAAGGTCAAGTTCGTGGGCGACATCAAACCCATTTTCCAAGAATCCTGTGTGCACTGCCACAACGGCGAGCCGATCGCCGGGCGCCTCAACCTGAAGAATCGTGACGCCGCGTTCGCTGGCGGTGCCAGTGCCGGACTCATCGTCCCGGGCTCACCCGAGACGAGCCGGCTCTACACGAAAATCAAACTGGCCGATCAGGATCCTGGAGCCATGCCTCCGACCGGACACGCTCTAACCGATGCGCAACTGAAGATGATCAGGACTTGGATCGCACAGGGCGCGGAGTGGCCGAGCGGCCCAGAGGGCGACGTCAAACCGAACGACAACATGAACTGGCGATCGAACTAAACCAGATTTCGAAAATCTACCCAAGTATGAAAATCCACCTCACCGTCACCCTCCTCCTAACCGCCGCGTTCGCCATCTCGTCCCCAGCAGCCAAGCGCAACATCGTCCTTTTCGTCACCGATGACCAGAGTCCGGACACAGGCGCTTACGGAAACACGGCCATCAATACCCCACACCTAGATGCGCTCGCCTCCGACGGGACGCTTTTCACGCACGCCTTTGCCACCACGGCGAGTTGCAGCGCCAGCCGTTCTGTCATCCTGAGCGGACTGCACAACCATGCCAACGGACAATATGGTCACCAGCACGCCTTCCACAAATTCTCCTCATGGGAAAACCTGCAGACGCTCCCGGTACTGCTCACCCGGCACGGCTACCGCACCGCCCAAATCGGAAAATACCACGTCGCCCCCGAGCAAGTCTACCGCTTCGAAACCTACTTGAAGGGCAACGCGCGCAATGCTCCACAGATGGCGAACCAGTGCAAGGAGTTCATCAACGCCACGGACGAGCGCCCTTTCTTCCTCTACTTCGCAACCTCCGATCCGCACCGCGGTGGCGGCGTCGATAAGACTTCGCAGATGAAACACAAGCCCGACCTGTTCGGCAACAAATCGAAGAAGGGTTCCCACGACGGCGTCGACGAGGTCTTCTACGATCCAAAAGACGTGATCGTTCCGAAGTTCCTCCCCGACACGCCAACCTCTCGGGAAGAGATCGCCCAGTACTACCAGTCGATTTCGCGCATCGACCAAGGGGTCGGCCGCCTCGTCCAACTCCTCAAAGAGGCAGGCAAATACGAAGAGACCCTGATCGTATTCACCTCCGACCACGGCATGGCATTCCCGGGCGGCAAGACCACGGTCTACGAAGGCGGGCTCAAGGTGCCATTCATCGTACACCACCCCGACGTCGAACAGCGTGGAATCAAAAGTGATGCGATGATCAGCCACATCGATATCACGCCGTCGCTGCTCGACTTCGCCGGCGCCTGGAACCCGGCGAAACAGAGCCCGCTGGCGAGCTTGATCAAACCAGTCGAGAAGACCAAAGACAATCAGGGCAGAGTGCCAAACAAACTCCACGGCCGCTCTTGGGTGCCCGCCCTCGGCCAACCCCACATCGACGGGTGGAACAACATCGGAGCCTCGCATACCTTCCACGAAATCCAGATGTACTACCCGATGCGTGCCGTGCGCGATCGCGAATACAAACTGATCTGGAACATTGCACACCCGCTCCCCTACCCCTTCGCTTCCGATCTCTGGGCCGCCGCTACTTGGCAGACACAGTGGGACAAAGGAAAAGACGCCCCATACGGCACCAAAACGGTTGGGGAATACATCCAGCGGCCGCAATTCGAATTCTACGACATCAAGAACGACCCTGATGAGGCTCACAACCTAGCGGATGAGACCAGCCACGCAGAGACGCTGGAGACCTACAAATCCAAGCTAAAAGCCTTCCAGAAAGCCACCGGAGACCCCTGGATCACCAAATGGGACTATGAGTAGATCGCTCGATTGGGGGGGCTCAACTCGTGAGTGCTCAATCAAAACCAGCGTCATTTGAGAAATCTACGGTCAGAAAAACCCGCTAGATGGGTCGCATTTTCGCCTTGCACCCCCCGCCCCACTAGATTAGTTTCCGCACCCTCAACTCAGGGTTTTCCCCTATTTTTAGTAGAATTTCAGCATCTAAGAACCATGTCCCAGCACAGAAGCCTAAAAGGAGCCTCCAGCATCGGCGCACGCCGCAACGTCCTCAAGCGCCTTGAGCGCGTCAAGCTTATGAAGGCACGTGGACAGTGGAAAGATGGCAGCAGCCCTCTCGGTCTCCCAAAGACCAAGCCAGACGAGTAGACCACTCGCCTGCTCCCGCTCCAACGTTCGAATCTGAGCATTCCCCTAGGTTAGCCTCACTATGTCCTAACGACGATGGCAGCACCGGAATCCTCCACCGACGGTATTCGTCTCAACAGATTTTTGGCGAGCTGTGGCATCGCCTCGCGGCGCAAGTGTGAAACGCTCATCACCGATGGGCGCATCATGGTCAACGGGAAGATCTGCAAGAAACTGGCCACCCGCATCCGTCCGGGCGACAAGGTTCACGCCGACGGTGTGCCATTGAAGACCCAAGAGGCGCTCACCATCCTCCTCTTCAAACCTGCTCACGTCATCTGCTCCGCCGGGGATACCCACGGGCGTAGGACGATTTTCGACCTGCTCTCGCCGAAGCTCCAACAGGCAAATTTGCACCATGTTGGCCGACTTGACCACGAGAGTGAGGGACTGATCGTCATGACGAATTCCGGCGATCTCTCCCACCAGATCACCCACCCGCGGCACAAGATCGAAAAGGAGTATTTCGTCCGCATCAACCGCCCGTTCCAAGAGGAGATTCACAGCCGCAAGCTGCTCGAAGGAATCGAGACACCAGAGGGCTTCGCCAAGGCCGTCTCTGTGGTTCAAATTTCGAACCGCCAGCTCTCCGTCGTCCTCCAACAGGGCTTGAAACGCCAGATCCGGCACATGTTCTCAGCCTTGGAATATGAGGTAACTCAACTCGTCCGCACCCGCATCGGCAACCTCTCCGACGAGGAACTGAAGCCCGGCAAATTCCGTTACCTGAAAGAGTCTGATATCGCCCGAATCCTCGCACCTCCAAAAAATCCTGCGAGCCAAACTAAACGTTGAGCAGCAGGGTTTCGCCTGATAAGATCTCGATGTCCCAGTTATGAGCAACAACATCGAATCTCACCTAGTCGAAAACCGTAGCTTCAAGCCCTCTGCCGATTTTGCCTCCAAGGCTCACGTCGGTAGCATGGAGGATTACAAGGCGCGCTACGATGCTTCCATCGCGGACCCGGAAAAATTCTGGGCGGACACCGCATCAGAACTCACCTGGCAGAAGAAGTGGGACACCACACTCGAGTGGGACTGCCCATTTGCGCAATGGTTCGTCGGCGGCAAGCTCAATGTCAGCGAAAACTGCATCGACCGTCACCTCGAGAAGCGCGGCGACAAGGTCGCCATCCTCTGGGAGGGAGAACCTGGTGATAAACGCACCCTCACCTACTCCGAACTCCATGTGGAGACCTGCAAATTCGCCAACGTCCTGAAGGCGAATGGCATCAAGGCTGGCGACCGGGTCATCATCTACATGCCGATGGTTCCCGAAGCCGCCATCGCGATGCTCGCTTGTGCTAGGATCGGCGCGGTCCACTCGGTGATCTTCGGCGGATTCAGCTCGGCCAGTATCAAAGATCGCATCGAAGACAGCGGTGCCACGGCCGTCATCACGGCGGACGGTGGATTCCGCCGCGGCAAAGTCGTTGGCCTCAAAGCCAATGTCGACGCCGCGCTCGAAGACGATCGCCAAATCGAAAAAGTCATCGTCCTGCAACGCTGCAAGAATGAAGTCACGATGCGAGACGGCCGCGATGTGTGGTGGCACGACGAGATCACGAAAGTCGATGGCGATTGTCCACCGGAAGGATTCGATTCCGAACACCCGCTCTTCATCCTCTACACCTCCGGTTCGACCGGTAAACCGAAAGGGATCCTGCACACCTCCGGCGGCTACATCACCGGCACCTACGCGACCTCGAAGTATATCTTCGACCTGCGGGACGACGATGTCTACTGGTGCACCGCAGACGTCGGCTGGATCACCGGCCACAGCTACATCGTCTACGGCCCGCTCGCCAATGGCGCAACCGCCCTGATGTATGAGGGGGCGCCAGACACGCCCGACCTCGATCGTTTCTGGCAGATCGTTGAGGACTACAAAGTCACCATCCTCTACACCGCCCCGACCGCCATCCGTGCCTTCATCAAATGGGGGGACGAGCATGTTGAAAAGCACGATCTCTCCTCCCTGCGTTTGCTCGGTAGCGTCGGCGAGCCGATCAACCCCGAGGCTTGGATGTGGTACCACGAAAAAATCGGCGGCGGCAACTGCCCGATCGTCGACACCTGGTGGCAGACCGAGACCGGGTGCATCATGATTTCGCCCATGCCCGGCGCAACCGATACGAAGCCGGGCACAGCAACGCTACCGTTCTTCGGCATCGATGCCGCGATCGTTGACGAAGAGGGCAAAGAGGTCGGTCCGAACGAAGGGGGCAAACTGGTCATCCGCAAACCGTGGCCATCAATGCTCCGCACGATCTATGGCGATGAGCAACGCTACATCGACACCTACTGGAGCGAGTACGACGGGATGTACCTCGCCGGGGATGGTGCCCGGCGCGATGCCGATGGCTATTTCTGGATCGTCGGCCGCCTCGACGACGTCCTCAATGTCTCAGGCCACCGCCTCGGCACCGCCGAGATCGAAAGCGCCCTCGTCGCCCACCACACCGTTGCGGAAGCAGCTGTCGTCGGCCGCCCAGACGAGATCAAAGGTCAGGGAGTGGTCGCATTCGTCACTCTGAAAGGTTCCGCTGAGCCGAGCGACGAACTCATGAAGGAACTGCGCAATCACGTTGGTATCGTCATTGGAGCGATCGCTAAACCTGACGAGGTCCGCTTCACCCCTGCCCTGCCGAAGACTCGCTCAGGCAAGATCATGCGCCGCCTTCTCAAAGAAATTTGTGCCGGTGGCGACATCAGTGGCGACACGACCACCTTAGAAGATCGGAGTATCCTCGCCGCCCTCCAGGGCAACCAGGACAAAGACTGATGATTCTAGAGGCTCGCATACAGTCTGAAGGCGGAGCACGGGCTGGAAGTCATAGGCTTACGCCCATGGCCAACTCAACCGAACCAACTGCTCCCCAGCAATAGCGCCCAGATGAACGCGATCGGATTTGCCATTCGCCGGGTTGCCCGCAGCTTCGGTATCAAGAACGAGATGAATCGCCGAATGGCGATCACCCGTGAGCTCCAGTTGCTCGCTGAGGCGGAAGCGATCCTCGGGAGGATCGCTTGCACAGATAGCGAAAACATCGAGGAGATCGCAGAAGAGTTCTACCAGGTGCGCGACCTCGAAGCCGAGGCAGTCGAGCTCCGCAAGGAGATCCGCCATCTCGAGATAGAGAACGATCGCCTCCTTGTGCAGCAGGAGAAACTCGAGGAGAATTTGGAGAATCAAATCGGTGAACTGACCCGCGGGAAATCGGGCCAGATGCAGCGCACGATTGCTCTTATGAACGAGATCGAGAACCTGAAACTCGACGCCGAAATCACCCGCAAGAAGTACTCGGGCATGAAGCTGCGCCTCAAATCGCTAATCGACAGCGATGCCCCCGAAGAGGAATTGGAACTGGCCCGCCAAAACCTGATCAGGTTGAAGGCGGAGTACTCTGCTGAGACCAAGCAGATCGTCGGAAAACAGGCCGACGTGCGGAATACCGAGCAGGCGATCACCGATCTTGAAAACAAAGTAACGAACTTGCGCGAAGATGCCCGCGCCCGGATCACCTCGCTGATGAACGACGTCGGAAAATCATCCAACCTCGTAGCGCGCTATGGTGCAAAGCTCGGCTCGATCGAGAAAAACATCGGCGATCTGACCTACAGTGTCGGCAGCTTCCTCAGCAACAACAGCGACAACCCGACAGCAGAGATCAAGACCGTCATCCATAAGCACCGCGCGATCATCTCGCGCCTCAACTCACTCAAGGCCTCGATTAACTTCAACCGGATCCTGTCCGGGCAGGCTGGCTAGTCTTCGAATTTCACCCCACGGGAACCAATGCCCGACACCGATCGTATCGACCGCTGGCTCTGGGCGGTTAGAATTTACAAAACCCGCTCCCAGGCAGCGAGCGCCTGCCGCCTCAACCAGGTGCGGGTCGATGGCCAGTTCGTCAAACCTTCCCGCCCCGTCGGCCCCGGGACGACCATCCAGATCGAAAAGGACCAGATGATCAGGACGGTGAAAGTCCTAACACTGGCCGAAAAACGCATTGGGGCGAAACTGGTTCAGGAACACATTGATGACATCACGCCGGAGGAGGAACTCGAACGCTCCCGCGCCGTGCGTGAACAACTGCGGCTCAACCGTGTCTACCAGGTCAGGGGCGAGGGACGCCCGTCAAAGAAGCAGCGCCGCGAGATAGAAAAATTCCTCGATATCGTCGAGATATCCACCGAGTTGGACAAAAACGAATAACGAAAACTGTGACGTCCCAGCCAGCTGCCTGGTTCACTCGACCAAGAACTTCCGCCCGGCGCTGCGACCAAAAATAGCGGGCGAGTACATCGCTTCCGCGCGTGCCGGCAGTGCAGTGCTAGTCCCGCGTCCCGTTGCCCGCAGCTGGTAGCTAATCACGACAGGCGCATCCGCCAGCAGCCGGCGGACGAAAATGTCGGTGCCGCTGTGCCGCACCTCACGGTGATGTCCCCACCAGCCTTCGCGACCGCTCAACTGCTCAACTGGCTCCAAACCAGCCGGACGCGGATCGTAGAGATGGACAAACTCCAGGTCCCAAGTGCTCTCGACTTTGAGGACCACCTCCATCAGATCCCCGGGTGCAAGCACCATCTCCCCTCTGATCTCGACCCGGCGGTCATCGTCGGTCACACGATAATAGAGCCGCGAAACCTCCATGCCACCTGCTGCTGCTTGCATCTGCGGCTCCGTTGATTGATAGACCAATTGCGCGTCAAAGTTCACCCCCATCCCGCGCTCGCAAATCAGCGTAAAATCCAACCCGCCATCCAGTAGCCATTCAGCAGGCACAGGTACCGAGCGGGACGCTGACCAGAATTTTCCCGTTCTCAATTCCAGTTCGGCTCGCGCTCCACCAGGTAATTCAAACGCAACGTTCACCCCATCATCCTTGAATGGATCGATCTCGAGCGTCCCGGCGATCGCCTCGATGCACAGCGCGGAATCACGGGTACTTTTCCATAGCTGCCCACCGGAACGCATCGCGAGCAATTTGCTCACCTGATGTGCAATGCGAACATCCTGCGCCCCCTCTTGGCTCAGGAACATGAGGTAGTAGGCGTTGATTTCGATTGGATCATTCCACCATTTTCGCGGTATTAGAGATATATCCAGTCCCGCTACCTCTTCATGGATCGCCGCGACTAATTCATTCGGCACCTTCGCCTCGGCTTCGTTTAGCAGCCCGAGCGCCAGCAGAATTTTTGCATAGGTCGGCAACTCAACTTGATGTTCCAGCAACAGATCACGCAGATCTGCGAGAGAATCATCTCCACCAGGAGCCTGCACATAGTAGACCATCGCATCGGTCGTCGTCGGGCACCCCTCATCGAGCGCCCCTTCTCGATCACTAGCGTAGCCCGCGAGCCAATCTCCCGACTCGAACACCTCGTCGACAAAGTGGTCGAACCCCGCCCGCGAAGCAATCAATAGCCCGCGTTTGATTTGGGCGGTGAGGTAGGGATCTGACTCATGACCCCCGAACCATCCCCAACCGCCATCCTCCTGCCGCAATTCTCCCAATCGGTGAATTCCCCGGATGACTAAGCCCCTCACATACTCGCGAGTGAATGCCCCCTCCTCCCGATCGTCACCAAGCCCGGTATCACCCCGAATCCAACCAAGTGAATCAACGCTTTCAGCCAACATCTGTTTGCGGAATGTATCCCAATCCAATCCAAGCCGCTCCACCGTCTGGAAAGCAATCAGCGTCGGCAAAAATCGGTTCAGCGTCTGTTCGGCACAGCCGTATGGATAGCTGACCAGTGACGGCAGCGCAGCAAAAGCCTGCTGACCACCGCTGCTCGCGTTGAAGTGAATCGTCGCCGCAGTGCCCGGCTGCACATCGTCCACCAGAAGCCGTAAATCTCGCGAGCGCTCTTCTTTCGTGAGCGTTCCGCTCTGTGAAACCGCTGCTCGATGGTCGATCGCGATGACAGGCACCTGCATCTCCATCCCATCGCCAGCCTCGCCGGCAATGCAAGTCGCGCGGAAGGTTACCACCCCCGTCTTCGCCAACGTTACCCGCCAGTTGAGCCGAGTTTCTCCTCCCGGGGGGATTTCGAAATGCCGCTCTGCTGATTCGCCATCTACAAAGATCGCCACGCCACCTGGAATTTCCAGCAGGCCCGTGCCCACCGATTTTTTCTCGGACAAGTTTTGCACCAATGCGACCACCTCGATCAGATCACCCAGCACAGCAGAGCGCGGAACTACCAGACGCAATTGCAAGGACTTGCTAACTTGAATCTCCGCCACGCCATCCCCAGCGCGATTATGTTCATCAAGCGCCCAAGCCTGCGCCTTCCACGCAGTCAGGCCATCAGGCACCGTGAACTTCGCCACAGAACGCCCGTCCTTGCCAGTCCGAACCGCAGCGCCCCAGTAAGCCCGATCCGCAAAGTGCCGCCGCGGTGCACGATTGTTCGCGACCTTCTTCTGTGCCCCCACGACCATGCCCGACCCACCAAAGGTCTGTGGAATCTCCGGCGGATCGTGTTGTTGGATCGAGTTATCCCCAATCCGGTAAAACTGCCCCTGCGGCTTCCATACAAAATTCCCGTATAGACTACCCCGGTTCCGATCAAAGATCCCAATGTCATTCTCCATCCAGTACTCGTACGCAAATGGCTCCGGCTCGTCCCAAGGCGAAGGCGAACAGCTGGCTCGTGAGCTGAGTAGGATCTCAAACGGGACTCCGTAGAAAAATTCACGCGCTTTGTCATCCTCCGGAGGAGCGATTTCAGCCAATGCTCGATCATAAACAGTCACCGCCAGTGATGCGTCGACCGGCCTTCCACTAGAATCATTCACCTCCACCACGAGCTCCGCCACATCACCGGGCTGAGCCTTCGAAGGAGTCGCACGCACTGAAACATCGAGAAACTTGCCCACCTGTGGAACGTTGATCTGGCAGATGTCCGTGTGTGATTTTCCATTGCGAATTGTCATCGCCCCGATGAAAAAATTGGGCGAATCCCGGTGGCTGATCGGCAACGTCACCATCGCGACATGGTTCTCAGTGCGCAACAAGCGCGGTGCTTCCGCCTGCCCAGGGAGAAATTGGAACAACCAGACATGGCAATCCTCCTCACGAGTATGAATCGCAAGTTCTAAAGATTCACCCGCGCGACAAACCGTTCGCGCCGGAGTGATCTGCAACGGGCTGTAGCGCTGACCGCCGACATCCCCCCCCAAGACATTGAAGATGGCTGCGCGTTCATGCTTCCCGTCGCTCAGAGAAACACGATACTGTCCAGCCTCACTGAGCCACGGAACTTCGACCCGTCGATCACCAGAAAACTCAATTTGTTTCGAGAACACTTCGATCTCGTTCGGTGGCCACGCATCGCCAGGAGTAATCCTCAACAGCTTCAGTTCAGCGCCCCCCTTCTGGCCAGTCCCATCGGTATCAAAAGCACTCGCATAAAACACAGCGGGCTCACCCTCGCGGTAAAACCCTCGATCAGGGCGAATTTCGAGCTCGACGCTACGCCCTGTATGCAACAGTTCTTCTGTCGCGGTCAGCGTCCGCCCAGCGGCATCCATCACCGTCGAATCAACCGTCACGGTGTAGGCGGCGACACCCAAATCCGGGAACTCAGCATCAAACTCGATGACGCAACGTCCGTTCTCATCGGTGCTTGCCTCCACCCGATCGTCGACCAAATTCTCCGACCAGTAGCCGTGATCATCATCATCATCATAGTCGGTCGCGCGTGTCGCAGGTCGCGCAACGCCCCAACGTTTCCACCCAGGGTACCACGAACTGCTAGGCAGCGTCCATTCGTAGCCTTTGCCGTAAAGCCAATCGTACTCCGCATCTGGGAAAAACTCCTGATCAACCCGGGACGCCCGCATCTTGAACCGAACTTTCGCCTGCCTGAGTGGTTCTCCAGAAAAATAATTCGCCAGCAGCTCCGCTCGCAACTTACCCTCCCCCGCCGGAGCGAGGGCTTTCAAAGAGACGATGAACTCAGGCTTTTTAAACTCCGCCACTTGGAACGTTTTCAGCCCCAACAAGACCTTCTCGGATGCCATCTTCAGATCATCCCCCTGCTCCCATCTCCGCATCGCCCAAGGACGGCGCTCCAGAACTCGAACCGCAATCTGTGCTGCGCCCAAGGCAACGGCACTCGGCAGTTCGAAATCCGCACTGAATGCCCCAAATTTGTCCGCCCGGGTCGAATAATTGAAAATCTCCGCTCCGCTCGCATCCTCGACCTCGATCTCCACCTCAGTGTCACCGTAAATCGCCTCGGTGGAATACGTCGCCGACTTTGCATGCCGTAGCCAGCCGCTAAACGCCACCTGCTGACCAGGACGGTAGAGAGGTTGGTTGGTAACGATAAAACAATCCGCCTGCCATTCCGTGTAAGGACTGAAGCACTCGTCGTCGTACCGCTCAACTCCTCCCAACTCCATCGACTTCAACTCCACCAGTCCGTCGCTAGTGCGCACCACTATCTGAGAGTAGGGAGAGAATTTTTCTCCCGGCTGAACGACTCCCATCCGATCACTTGTAAATAGCGAATCAACAGTCCTATCCTGTTTCCAACCCGACCGATAAGATGGCGCGTAGATCTGAGCCCCCGCCACTGGCCTACCACTGGCACCATCCACCAGCACGGTGTGATTACGCCCACCGCCCGATGGGTAAGAGCCCAAAACGTTCTTCTCGATCGTCAACATCGTTGACATGATCGGCATCCCCTCCCCTGAATCGCCGCGAACGAATAGCCGGTAGGTCCCTGCCTCAGTTAGGTCGAGTTCAAAATTGGTGCGCGAATCAAGATGTTGGATCTTCTTCCTCACTGGGATTTCGAACTCTTCTACCTTGGAGAAATATTCTCCCGACCATTTTTTCGCATCGGCTGGTGAAGAGTCCCTCCAAGCGTCGAACACCTCCGATTTCGGGACCGGAAAGAAGACCTTCGCCACATCTAGTTTCCAAGCCTCAATGATCACACTCTCCGTATTGCGCGAGATCAAGGTCATCTGCGGTTTCGTTCCCGCCGGAGAAATTTGAGGGGCAGTGATAGTCGCAATGGGGAGAACCCGTTTCTGAAATTGCCACATCACCTTCTCCCAGGCTTCCGCATCCTCGGGCAAAAGCGCGTCGTGCTCGCGGGCATACTGCGCTGCCGTAGCAAACTGCCGACGGTCGGCGTAAATCTCCGCCAGGTGATCCCTCGCATCTTGGCGGAGATCGCTGTCCGCAGTCTGATCCGCCACCAAGCGCTTATACATTCCGATAAAACAGAAGTTTTCTGGTAGACGATAGCGCCTCGGCCCGGTCGGCGAGAGCAGGATGGTCTCGTCATCCTTGAGCGTGTGTAACTCTAGTTCTCCCGGAGCCTGCGGATCGAATTCGCTCTCGGTACCGCCAAGAAAATACCAGCCGGAATCATCCAGCGCTGGCACCCCCAATAGGCCTCTCCAGTGCTCCGCAACTGCCAAGACACTGCGCGCGGTCTGCTGTGGCGCAATGCGCTGCGCCTCTGCCATCAACCAGCGAAAGCGCTCGCTGTCCCAGCGTGCCTTGGCAAAACTCTCCGGCATTTTCGGTAGGTTCAACTCCCCCCCAGCATCGAGAGCGCTCGATGGATCAGTACTTCCTACATCACTCTCATCACGCCCCCCCCAGAACAACGACTCTGAGAACCGCCAGCCCCAGTCGTCATCCGAAACCTGGTCGGCACTCAATTTCTCTACGATGCAATACGGCGCCTGCGGGAGTTTGATCTCGGTCAGCGCCAGTTCGAACTCATCGCCAGCGAACCAATCTTCCGCAACCTCCCGAAGCAATTCCGCCACCGCGGCAGGATCCTTTTCCCACCCCTCCGCCAGCTCTTTCCGAGCCAATCGAATCGCCTCGATGGAGTAGTGCAGCGAACGAGCCTCATCAACTCCGACCACTCGCTCGCCGTCGCCCTCGACATGCCCCCGCAAGAACACGCCATCGCGAAGTAAACCACGATCGTTCAATTCGGACC
>JBLHKE010000034.1:0-21243 GCA_047619485.1 Verrucomicrobiales bacterium
AGAAAATTCCCGCTGGCGAGGCGATAAACGCTAAGCTATCTGGTGATAGTGGGCGCTTTAGCAACGAAGACAGCGGGGATTTTATCAAGCTCCAGCCCGCATGAGGTTTTCGGAGGTGCCCTTAAGAACCACGTGGAGCGGAGGCTAGGGCTTACGCATCACGTTCCTGACCGAGAAGTTTCAGTAGGTAATCTTGATCCTGCGACGCGGCGAACTTTCGCTTCTTCACCGACCACTCTCGGCTGGTGCTGCAACCTCCGCGTCCGTCAACCACACCAATTTTTCGCCACCTTCGCTGAACTTCTCGAAGTCGATCATGCGAAGCGTTACCCCGGAAGCGCCAGAGACAATTACAGTTTCCTTCCCGTCTTGTCCGACCCATCGGCTGAGCACCCGCGGCCTCCCATGGTGGTCGTGGGCAGCTATCGCAAAGGCATCTGGAAGCTCATCGCGGACGGCCACCGCGGAAGAGGAGGAAATCCCGAGGCCACCGCGCATTACGACATCGACAACGACGTGGTGGAAAAGGCGGACTTGGTGAAATCGAAGCCGGAAAAGACGAAGGCATTGCTAGCCGAACACCGCGAATTCTGGCTGTCGCGCGCGCTGAAGAGTCAGCCGAAGAACCCCATCACCAAGTCCCCCAAGCCCGCCCGTCGAAAGGAAAAAGAGAAGACCAACGCCCAAAAAAACCAACTCCGGCGGCTTCGGGTAAAGCCCCGCCCCAGACACAGGAAAGCGGCGGCAAGACCGATCGCCAGGTGGTTCCCGAAGGCTCTCAAAAGACATTGGTATCAAGACTGGAATCCGGGTGTAAGCAAACCATCATCACCTACGGCACCAGCCTAACCAAAGTGGCCGCATGGACAGATCAGCTGGCGAAAATTCTCGAGCAGAACTATCCCGGTCAGGTCACCTTCATCAACAGTGCCCAGGGAGGAAGCAATTCGGATTGGGGCAGCAGATCGTTTGATGAAAAGGTGATTCAGAACAAACCGGATACTGTCTTTATCGAATTCGCCTTCAAAGACGCGGTCGCCCGTTGCAAAACCAGCGTCGAACACGCACGGCAGAATCTCCCGGGCATGATCGATCATCTTCTACAGGCCCGACCCAACTGCGAAATCATCCTGATGGTGATGAATCCACCGGTGGGTCAAACCGCAGAGCAACGTCCCAACCTGGCGGCCTATAACCAGATGTATCGAGAGGTGGCGAAGACGCGAGAGCTCCAGCGGATCGACCATTACCCGGCCTGGGAAGAACTCCTCAACGAAGATCTGGGCGCTTCATCGAATACGTGCCAGACACGATTCATCCCGTACGCGAGGGGGCGCTCCGCGTGATCACGCCCACCATGATTCAGGCCCTCAACCTGAAGGCGGGGAATCCTGAGTCGAACGAACGTGCCCCGTGCTGGAACTACCTTTTCAGAATGATGGATAAGAACGTGCAACCGAACAAGCAAGTCTCCCTGGAAGAATATGACCGGTTCGGGGAAAAGCATTTCAACAGCCAAGATGGTGACGACGACGGGCGGCTCACGCCAGACGAATACAAACCGGCTGTTCTTTTCAACCACATCGATGCCGACGCCGATGGCACGATTACGCTCGCGGAATACCAGGCAATTTATAGGACGCACTTCGAGCGGCGTGACACTAACAATGACGGTAAGCTGGTAGAAGGTGAAATCTGGAAAGTGAAATAGAACCAATTACCAAAATGAACCGAATCCATCAAATCTCCTCCCGTGTTCTCTTTTCAGCGTTCCGCAGTCTCTGCGGATTCGTTTTCGTCGCCATCGCGACTGGCCAGTGCGCTGCCGCTGACCCTCTAAATGGCTCGGGGCAGGCGAAACCAAACATCATCCTCATCTACATTGATGATCTGGGATACGGGGATCTCGGCTGTTACGGATGCAAGGACATCCCGACCCCGAACATCGACCGGCTGGCGGCCGAAGGCGTCCGATTTACGGCGTCCTACATCACCAACCCGCCGTGTTGTCCGAGCCGGTGCAGCCTGATGATGGGACAGTATGCGCAGCGATTCGGGAAATACGGTATGTCGCGAGGACTCCCGATCCCCGAGGACCGGCCGACGCTTGCCAAGTTTCTGAGGGGGAACGGCTACGTGACCGGACAGATCGGCAAATGGGACCTGGGTTCGGTGAGGCAGGGGCCGCTGCAGGTGGGATTCGCGGAGGTGGCGAAGGCTCCGCCGAAAAAGGTTTACACCAAGAAAGAGATCGAGCGGCAGCCAGCAGGCCAGCGCAAGCTCCGCACCTCAAAGTACTTCTGCATCAATGAAGCCGGCGAAGCGGTGTGGCTGACCGATTACGACGGCGACTCGATGGTCGATTTTGTCGAGCACCACAAGGACGCTCCATTCTTTCTCTACTGGTCCCCGGAGGCGATCCACTCACCCAGCATCGAGGCCCCCGAGAGGCTGATGGAGCGGACACAGGCCAAGGGCAAACGACGCAAGCTGGCCGGCGCAATTGTCTCGGTCGACGACCAGGTGGGGAAGCTGTTGCGAGCGCTGAAGCAGCAGGGGCTGCGCGAGAAAACCCTCGTAATTTTCTCCAGCGACAACGGAGCCAACGGCGGCGAGGGCGGGTCGTCAGCGCCCTACACGGGCGGGAAAGGAAAAGGGACGCAGAAAGAAGGATGGGTGCGCGTCCCCACGATCTTCTCCATGCCCGGAACCCTCCCGGAGGGGAAAGCGCACGACGGCATGATCGCCAACTTTGACTTTTACTCCACGATCGCGGCGTTGGCCGGTCAAGTGATCCCCGATCACTGTGATGGAGTCGATCTGTTTCCCTATCTGAAAGGCGAGCAGACCGGCGACGCGCACGAATACCTGTTCTGGCTCAACAACGAGCCGGGCGACGCAGTCCGCAGACACCTGATCGCGATCCGCTGGAAAGGCTGGCGACTCTACAAGCAACACGACAAGGATCCGTGGCAGCTGTTCGACCTAAAGAAAGATCCGAGGGAAGAAACCGATCTCGCTGCGCAACATGCGGATGTCGTCAAACAGATGGCAGCACAGCACACCGCATGGGCGAAGACGCTGGAGCCACTCGCCGTGGTCCCTGAGACTACTGCCGGGGAACCGATCATTCCCGAGGGGCACGGCTGGGCAATCGCGCCAGCCAAGGGCACCAAATGAATCGCATCTCCCCAAAATACCACGAACTCGCTAAGACTCTTCGAACTATGAAACCACTGATGTCACTCTTCCTCATTCTCGGCGTCGCGACCGCCTCTGGTGCGGACCTGGAACGCGGCAAGACCATCTACTCCCAACTCTGCTTCAACTGCCACGGACCAAAACTGGACGGCGGCCAGGGACCGGCACTGAACGACAGCTACTGGCAGCATGGATCGTCGCCGCAGGCGATCCTGAACATCATCAATAAGGGGGTTCCCGGTTCACCGATGATCGCCTACGAAAACGTCTTTCCCGAGAGCGATCGTATCGCCCTGCGCGAGTTCATTCTCTCCGAGCAGCAGGGATTACGGGAAACGATGCGATCCGTCTACCCGCGCGAGTACTTCAAAGGCAAGCGATTCACGCCCGAGCTGTTCAATTCGGTCGAATCCCTTTCGCAGACTCCGCTGCCGGAGAACCTCTATTACATGGAGCGAAATGCCGAAGGTGTGATGCGCGGCACTTCTAATCTCTACATCAAGGAAGCGGGGAAATATCGCTTCTCGATGCGCCCAATCGGGCGAACCTCCATTTTTCTTGATGGGAAAGAAGTCCACTATTCCGATGAAAAAGCGGACAAGGAAAGCCACGTCAACGAGACCTTCGAGTTGCAGCCAGGCATCTACAGCCTGGAGATCTTTCATGAAGAGAAAAAATCCCACAGCTACCGCTTCCACGGCGTGCTCCAGAAAGTGGACGGCAAGAGCCTTGCCCTGAACGGCCGCAGCTTGCAGGGGAACATTCCAAAGATCATCAAGGCAAGACCGGGCGAGGCGCTCGTGGTGCGCAAGTGGATCGACGGCCTGCCGCCGCGCGCGCTGCTCTGCCTCCTCCCCAACCAGGTGATCGTCGCCTTCAACCCGGTCGACGGGCGCGTGTTGAAGGCCTGGCATTCGGCCGCGATCAACCAGACTCCGTCTCTTCCGGATCGCAGCGCAAAGCCATCGAAAATTAACGGAATTCCGATCGAGAGTCCCACTGTCGATGCCGTGGCAGCCAAAAGAGTTCGGTTTCTACGCTACGAAACCGAGGGGGAAAAGGCTCTCATCGTTTCCCGGTTCGATGGAGTCGAGACCACCGTCACAATCGAACCGGACGGCGCGCAGTCCTTCCGTGTTTCCCAACACTAATCACCACACAATGAATTCCTTTCAAATGACAGAACGACCCCTGATAACCCGGACTCCGGCATTGCCGGGAGTGCTGCTGTTTCTTTTCGCCCTCCTTTTCCAAATCCAAACACAGGCTCAAATTCCGGCGGGCTACAAAGTCGAGACCGTCGAGTTGCCCAAAGGCGCCGTCACCATTCTCGGCCTCTGCCACAAACCGGACGGCACCCTCGCGGTGGTCTCGTGGGAAGGCGAGGTCTGGGAGTGCAAGGACAAGACCTGGACCCGCTTCGCAGAGAACCTGATGGAGCCCAACGGGATCTACTACGATGCCAAGGAGGATGCCTATTACGTGGCGCAGAAACCGGAACTGACACGACTCGTGGATACCGACAAGGACGGCATCTGCGACCGCTACGAGTGCGTCACCGACGCCTTCGGGATTTCCGGCGGATACCACGAGTATCACTACGGACCGGTCGTCGATTCCCTCGGTCGCAAGTATGCCTCACTCAACCTCGCGGCTCGGGGCGAATTCACGGTCCCCGATGGAAAGCCCAAGGGCAAGGGAGGCGGCAACATGTCCTACAACGCCCCGTGGCGCGGGTGGGTTTATCGCTCCGATCGCACCGGTCACTTCCACCCGCTCGCCTGCGGATTTCGTTCCCCCTGCGGCATCGGAATGAGCCCAGAAGACCAGCTTTTCATCACCGACAACCAAGGCGACTGGGTCGCGGACTGCTGTCTCTATCACGTGAAGGAGGGAAATTTCTACGGACATCCAGCCTCGCTCCCGGCGCGTCCGGATTTCACCAAGGAGAAGGTGCTGTCGATGAAGGCTGCGGACTTTGCCAAGCTCCGAACACCTCCGGCAGTCTGGTTCCCGCGTGAGGTGATCGCCAACACGCCAGGCAGCCCGATCTGGGACACGACGGGCGGCAAGTTCGGCCCATTCCAGAACCAGATGTTCATTGGTGATCAACGCCAGTCGAACTACTTCCGTTGCGGCGTCGAAAAGGTCGATGGCGACTACCAGGGTTGGTGTGTCGATTTCCTTCGCGGGCTCGAATCCGGCCCGGTGAAGATGTCATTCGATCCCCAGGGTCGCCTCTGGTCCGCCCAGGTCGGTCGCGGTTGGTTCAGCGTTGGCGGCAAGCGCACGGCGCTGCAGTATGCAAAGTGGGACGGCAAGACCGAGCCTTTCGCGATCCACTCTACCACGCTGACCGAGACTGGATTTTCCGTGCGTTTCACCCAGCCGATCGGGAAGGAAATCACGCCCGCCGTGAAATCCTGGCACTACCACTACTACAGCACCTACGGATCGCCGCCGGTGGATGAGAAGGAGTTGGATGCCAGCAAATACACACTGTCGAAGGATCGCAAGACGGTCTCGTTCGACGTTCCCCTGACTGCCGGAAAAGTCTATGCGATCCAGTTTCCGGGGCAGGAAAACAGCGCGGCCAAGCTGCTCGAATTCGACACGATCTTCTACACGCTCAACAAAGTCCGGCCGGCGAAGGAGCCCGGCACCGGACGCAATGTCGGATGGATGCTGGCCGGATCGGGTTGGCACCGCAATGACAAGCGCCGTCCCATTCCCCCGCTGGTCGATCCCCTGCCAATCGACGAATGTCATCTGTCGCCGCCGGAGGACAGCACCGTCCTCGATGCGAGCCAGTGGACCAACCAGAACTGGACCATCGACAAAGACGGTGTGATGTTCCGATCCAAGGGCAACAACTCGACGAAACAGTCCTACGGCAACGCCCGCATTCACCTCGAGTTCCGCATCGATCCTTCGGATGATCCGAAGTGGACCGGCCAGCTCTACGGCAACTCCGGCGTGTTCCTCATGTCCGGCTACGAGTTACAAATCGTGAACAGCTACCTGAATCCCACCTTTGCCGACGGGATGTGCGGCGCGATCTACGGGCAACATCCGCCACAGGTAAACGCCAGTCGCAAGCCCGGGGAATGGCAGTCCTACGACATCCTCATGAAGCCACCGATCTTCGCCGAGGACGGCTCGGTCAAAGAACCGCTGCGCGCCACCATCTTCCACAATGGCGTCCTCATCCAAGACGACATCTGGGTCTACGGGGAGGTCGGCAAACCGTATCGGAAGCATGGCAAGCGCCCCCTAGTGCTGCAGGATCACAAAGGAACTGACGTCGCCTTTCGCAATCTCTGGATCGTTTCCGATGTCGACTACGACAAGTCGCTCGACGAATTCCGCAGCAACTTCAGTAACGTCCCCGCCTCGTTTGTAGAAGCTGAACCGGAACCCGAGGGCAATCCGATCACAATTCTCCCTCCCGGCATGGTGGAGGAGATGGACAAAGATCGGAACCGGGTCATCACAGTCCAGGAGTTCGTCGCCTACCGGGCCGCCCAGTTTGATCCCCTCGACAAGGACGAGAGCGGATTTCTCGACGCTGCCGAGTTTCCCCATCGAACTGCCTTGAAAGGAGCGGACAAGGACAACGACGGCCAACTCTCCCGCGACGAGCACAGCGCATTGTTCCGTGGCCAGTTCCCCGGTGTCGATGTGGACGGTGACGGCGTGATCACCGCGGCGGACAAACGCGAAGAACGGAAACCTAAAAAAGCCTCCTCCAAACCGGACAACAGAGCAGAGGCGCCCGAGCGCCCCGACAGGCCTAACATCGTCCTAATTCTCACCGACGATCTCGGCTGGCAGGACGTAGGATGCTACGACATCGACGAGCCTTCGCCGATGGAGACCCCTAACATTGATGCATTAGCAAAGAAGGGCGTGAAGTTCTGGCAGGCCTATGCTCCAGCTCCGACCTGTGCCCCGTCGCGTTGCGCCATCATGAGCGGGATTCATCCGGCGCGGGCGCAGAAGACCCACGTCGTCGGTGGTGCGCCTCCCGCACCGAATCACCTGCGAGGTTGGTCGATGATGTCGCCATGGTACAGCGGTCGCATGCCGGAGGACACGCACACTCTCGCCCGCGCGCTCAAAGCGGCCGGCTACGTCACCGGGCACAGCGGTAAGTGGCACATTGCGATCAGTCACAACGCCTTTCCCCAACCGAAAGACGTCGGCTTCGACTGGACGCGCAGCGACCGCGGCACGAGCCGGTCCATGAAACCACACCGCATGACCGGCTTCTCGACCCGCGAGGCAGACGATCCGCATCGCCTCGATGAAAAGGGATTCCCTCGTGACCAACCCAACGAAGACGCATTGACCTTTCTGCGCGAACACCAGGATCGTCCGTTCTTCCTCTACTACGCCACCTGGCTTGTGCACACCCCGATCCAAACTCGAAGCAAGGCACTACTGGACAAATACGTGAAGAAGCTCGGCGTAAAACTCCCCGATGATCCTCGGGCGAAATGGATGGGCGAAGGGCAGACCAACCCATTCTACTGCGCGATGGTCGAACAGCTCGACCACTACATCGGCCAGCTCCTAGACTACCTGGAACAGACCGACGATCCGCGCTGGCCGGGCCACAAGCTCAGTGAAAACACCTACGTCATCTTCACCTCAGACAACGGTGGCATGGAAGGAAGTCGCACCCAGATCATCACCGACAACTACCCGCTCGACCGGGGCAAGATTTCCCTGATGGAAGGAGGCACGCGCGTGCCGCTAATCATCGCCGGCCCGGGCATTCCGGCGGGTGTCGAATCCGACGTGATGGTCAACGGCCTCGACTTCTACCCAACCATCCTTTCCCTGTCCGGCGCGAAGCGACCGCAGGACAAACACCTCGACGGCTGCGACCTCGCCGCTTTGCTCAAGCAGGACCCGACCAATCCAAAACTCGTGCGTGGAGCCGGCGGCAAAGTCCGCGACACCATGGTCTGGCATTTCCCCAACAGCGCAGCCCTCGAAAGCACCATCCGCATCGGCGACTACAAGCTCGTCCGCAACTACGAGCACGTGAACAAACCGGACAACCGCGAACTGGAACTCTATCGTCTCTACAATTCCAAGAGCGACCGGCCCAAGCGCGCAGACATCGAGGAGCAAAAGAACCTAGTGGATGCCATGCCCGACAAGGCCAGTGAAATGAACCGTCGCCTGACAAAAATCCTCACCGAGATGAAGGCCAGCTACCCGTATTACAACCCGCACGCCCATCGCAGTCCGGCCACCAAAAAGAACGTCTGCACCGTTCTTTCTCACCAACAGAGCGGAGACACCGTCGAATTCACCTACCGCGAAAACGGAGCCAAGGTCGTGCGCGCGAACCTCATTTACACCCTCAACGGCGGCGGGCCGGACGAAGAATGGTTCCGCACACCCGCCAAACTCGTTGGTGGCAACGAGGCTGTCGCGCAACTCCCGAAAGGCACCACCCACTACTTTCTCAATCTCATCGACGAGAACAACTTCCTCCGCAGTCACCCGGAAGTCCTCGACTCCAAGCAACCTAGCAAGGCCGAGGTGGAGAAATACTCGACGAGAGCCTTGAGCGTCCGAGATTCTGCAACTTCGCCTTGCGCGCCAAACGTCTCCTCTGCCCATCCGTGAATTTCGGCCGTCGGCTCCCCTGCTGCGCCTTCAGTATCCTGATCTCCTCCTGCAGGTATTCGATCATGTGCTGCTGCTGGTGCTGGTGGTTCATCCAGCCCGCCAGCGACACCAGGATCAGTTTGAATGCGTCAATCGTGCCATTCCTGCATTATTCAGACCCGTAAAGCGAACCGAATCGGAGATCCTGGTCTATCTCTAACGAACTGATTATCAGACGATTCCGGTGTAATCGAGTTTCTGGACACTACGGGGCCTTCTAGCCGTCGAAGCGCGTAGTATCCGGAAACTCGAATCGTCCAGTTTTCATGCGGCATCCCGGTAGTGTCCCAAAACTCGGACGACGTACAGGCCGCCCTCCTGTAATGGTTTAGGAGACCGCCGAGCCTCGATTCACAGACGACCTTGCTCGTCCCGTTGTCCCGCTCAAGCTCTGACTCGATCAACCTGTTCGCCAGCCCCTGGTGATTCCTCTCCGAGTGGTAGTCGATGATCGCCGCCTGCTCCCTGTTGGCCCAATGGGCCAGCGCTGAGAGCACCAGATGAAATGGGTGGATGAACATGGTTCCAGAATAGTCCTAAATTGGGAGAGTTCATTGCCGGGCAACCCGTTCTTCCTCAACTCCCCGGGCGTCGTCCGAGTTTTGGGACACTACGAGGTATTCGATCACGTGCCGCAGCTGGCGGTGCACCAAGCCCGCCAGCGACACCAAGATGAGCTTGAATACGTCCATCGTGCCATCCCTGCATTGTTCTGACCCGTGTAGCGAACCGAATCGGAGATCCTGGCCCATCTCTCACGGGCTGAAAGGAAATAACTAAGGGGCACCTCCGGAAACCTGCTGTGGAAATGGGGCGCAGAGAAAATTCCCGCTGGCGAGGCGATAAACGCTAAGCTATCTGGTGATAGTGGGCGCTTTAGCAACGAAGGCAGCGGGGATTTTATCAAGCTCCAGCCCGCATGAGGTTTTCGGAGGTGCTCTAAGCCCAATTCGCAGATTAAATTAGTCTACCGTTCCACCACGACGCGAGCGCCATCGCTTTTCTCGATCGCTCGCTGGCTTTTTTTACCATCCGCCCAGCGCACCGATACCGACTCGACGTTGTCGCCGGCTGGGATCGCGAAACTGGTCAGCTGCGAATTCTGTGAGAGATAGCCGCCGCCTGCGTAGACCTCTTTCACGAGCGGTCTTCCGCTGTCGAGTTTCACGCTGATCCGCGCGCCGATCGCCCCGGACGGAACAAGGCGGGCAGGAGTGCCCGTTCTACGTTGCCCGCCGCGCAACTCCACCACTAGCGGCCGGCTTCCCGCGGGCGGCACGTTCTCGAACGCCTGCAATTCTCCGCCATTCACAGCCACCAGAAGATCCGGCCACGCATCGCCATTCAGGTCGGTCAGCGCGACGCCTTTCGCATCGCCCGCAATCACCAGGCCGCTGCGATCGGCCCGCATCGCGGAGAAATTCCCGTCCCCCAGCCCGCGCATCAATACGCTCACACCTCCGTCCATGCGCCCGGTCTCCGCTTGCGGTGAGTGAAAGTTCTGCGCTAGGAACAGATCCAGATTCCCATCCGCGTCGAAGTCACTCACAGCGATCCCGAATACCGGTGCCACCTGCGCCATCGCTGGTAGCTCGCGGAACTCAAACGTCCCCTTACCATTGTTCAGTAACACGCCACTCGCTAGAGTATTAGCCTCGAAGCGCTGAGCTTTCTCCAAATCCCTGTAAAGTTCGCTCAGCGTCGCCGATGCGAAGTCGTGGAACTTTGGAGTCTTGCCTGTCAGAAATGGCATCGCGTGGCTCGAGCAACTCAAGCCGCGGATCGGGTAGCACTTCTCGCCCTCGAACGCCGCCTCGACGATGCGCCTCTTGCCGGTGCCATCGACATCGCCATAGATCAGGACGGCGGGCGCTTTGTATTTTGTGTTCAGCCCAACGTTGCCGAGCACGTAATCAATGTCGCCATCGCGGTCGAAATCGCCACCGGCGATGCTATTCCACCATCCGCTGCGCCCGGCCAAGCCAGCTTCGAGCGTGCGCTCGACCAGCTTCCCTTCGGTGTTGTGATAGAGTCTCACCGGCCCCCATTCGGTCGCGACCATCAGGTCCAGCCAACCATCGCCATCGGCGTCGGTCCACAACGCGGAGGTGACCATCCCGGAGAACAGCTCGCCGGAGATTTCGGTAAACTTTTTCCCAGCTTCATTGCGCAGCAAGCGGCTGCGTGGAGACTGCGGATACCCCCCCGGCACCACGCGCCCGCCGACGAAAAGATCCAAATCCCCATCTTGATCGAAGTCGGCGGCACAAGCCACCGATCCGCTATCGGTCAGATCCGGCAACTTCCCAGCCGCCGCGCTTGCGAAGCGACCCTTGCCGTCGTTGAGATACAAGCGATCACGAAAAATCGCATCACCAGCAGCCCCCTCAACGCCGCCGCTCACCACAAACAGATCGAGATCGCCATCATCATCGAAGTCAAAAAACAACGGCGACATGTCCTCGCTCGCTCGCTCGCGTTCGTAGGGCGCAAACGTCTTCACGGTAAACACCGATTTGCCAACTTCCGCATTCTTATCGGCGACACGCTGGTAGACGCGTCCCGAATCCCCTGCCGGGGAGGAGACATAAATATCTTCGAGCCCGTCGGCGTCGACATCGCCAATCGCGATCCCAGGACCCAGCTGCGAGTGCTTATAGGGCAACAGGGGTTGGCGCTCAAAATCATCGAACACCTGCTCCCTCGGCACCACGCCCGACAATCGCGTCGATCTGACGAACATCACGTCCCTGCGCTTCGCACTCTCGGACTTCGATGAGACTTCCCGGATCGAGTAGCGCCGACCGGCAGCGAGATCGGTGAGAACCTGTTGCCCGCCACCCGGCCAATCGATGACCAGCCGATTCACTTTCTCCTGCTCGCCGAGCCCAAAATGTAGCAACGGCTCGTTGCTCGACATGAACCCGCGCGACAAGCTCAGGCAGCGCACGTGCAAACCGGGGTCACCGTCCGTCTCGACACTGACTCGTGCGCCGACGCCGTAGCGGTTGGCCTTGCCCTCGAGCCGGATCACGACGCGCCCACCGTCGGCCGTACCATTGCGATAGACGGCTGGCTCTGCGTCAAAGTTGTTTACCACCAGGTCGAGATCGCCATCGCCATCCAGATCCCCGAGCGCTGCCCCGTAGCTGACATCGACGTCATCGACACCCCAAGCGGCACTGACATCATCGAATTTCAAACCGCCGCGATTTTTGAACGCCCAGTTTTTCAGCGCCAGCGGTTTCTGCTTCTCCCAGAACACGTTTGCAGCCTCCTTGCCGATGTCGAGGATGAGCGATTCCTCGGTGTTGCGCAGGTCGCTGTTGAACCAGTCGCGACTCATGCCCGAAGAGACGAAAACGTCCTCGCGACCGTCGCAGTCGAAATCGGCGAACTTCACCGACCAGGTCCAGTCGGTGGTCGCGAGCCCGGTCAGGTGGGCGACTTCCATAAAGCGCCCGGTGCCCGTGTTCAGGTAGACGGCGTTTCGCATGTATTGTGCCGGCGTCGGCAGGTTGAGAAACCACGAGTCGCTCTCCTTGCCCGTCATGTTCCCCATCGACATCTTCTCCTTGTAATGGTCGCTGCCCGCCATATCGGATGCCATGTAGTCGAACAGGCCATCGTTGTTAATGTCGCCGACATCGGAGCCCATCGAGAACCACGGTGTGTGCGGTAGCGCCACGGGTGCCATGTCGGTGAAAGTGCCGTCGCGGTTGTTGCGGTAGAGATGGTCGGCACCGTAGAAATCGTTCGCGACATACAGGTCCTGCCAGCCGTCGCCGTCATAGTCCCACCAGGTCGCCGAGAGGCCATACCCCGTCTTCCAGATCCCCGCCGCCTTGCTGACGTCGGTGAACTTCGGCAGGCCGTCAGCCCCGGGTCCATCGTTGCGGTAGAGGTAGTCGAACTGCGCGCTGGCGACCTGCTTGTATTGCCCGTCTGGCATTTTCACCAGACCCGCGTATTGCGCGTATCGGTCGGGCAAAACCGGTTCGCCATCCGGCCCGGTGGTGACTTTGAAGCGCTCGTTCAAAAGCCCAGGAGGCGGCGTCGCCCGGTTGGTCACGAGGTAAAGGTCGAGGTCGCCGTCACGATCGTAGTCCGCGAATGCGGCCATCAGGTTGGCGCCCGCAAACGTGATCCCACTCCTGCTCGCGCCCTCGCGAAACGTGCCGTCGCCCAGGTTGTAATAGAGCCGGTTCGGCCCGCCGTACATGCACACGAACAGGTCGAGCCGGCCGTCGCCATCGACGTCGGCCCAAGTCGCTCCGGCGCTCCAGCCGCCACGGATCGCGACGCGCGCGGCGACACTCACATCTTCGAATTTGAACCCGCCGAGATTCCGATAGAGGCGCCCACCCCCGTCTGGACTGGTGAAGTAGATGTCCGGCCGGGCGTCCCCATCGTAGTCACCGATCGCCACCCCGCCGCCCGTGAACGACCCGCTGATCATCTCCCCGAGCCCTTCCGGCGGAGCCCAGCGATGGCGGAAATCGATCCCGGTCTGCGCTGGCGGCAGGCGCTCGAACAACTTGCCATGCACCGCCGACGCGGGCGAGGGATCGGCGAGCGCGAGCGATGTAACCGCCGCCTGCTCGGCGAACAGCGACAGCGGAGCGAGCACTATCAGTAACAGATGAGGGAGAATCTTTAGCATGGAGGCGGAGCGAAATCTTAGTTGTAATCGCACGTCTTAATCAAGAGTGTAATCCCATCCCCGACATGTTCACAAAACTTAAGCACCGCGTCCCGGCCATCCTAGCGTCCGTCACCCTGACCGTTTTCGCCTGCGCCGCGCAGGCGGAACTCGTCGCCCACTGGCCGCTCGACGACAGCGCCGAAGACCTCGTCGGCAACCACGATGGCGCGGTCAGCGGCGGGGTCGTATTTGGAGCTGAAGGTGCGGCGGCGCACACCGGCAGCGCTGCCGAGTTCAATGGTTCGTCTTCGACCATCACGGTACCACATTCGACCGACCTCAATCCAGCTAGCTTCACCCTCGCGCTGTGGGCCAACGCCGACAGCACCTCCGGTTTCGCGTCCGCGGTCACCAGCCGCGATGACACCGGTGCCTCGGTGCACGGCTATATCATCTACAACGATAGCCAGGGGCGCTGGAACTTCTGGAGCGGAGGCGGCGGCAGCCCCGGATCGTGGCCGCAGTTGCCCGGGCCGGCCGTGCAGGTCGGGTCTTGGACGCACCTCGCGATCAGCTACGAGGAGGCGACCCAGACGATGCGCTTCTACGTCAATGGCACCCAAGCGAATTCTGCCACGGCGCCGAATCTCTACAGCCCGAACGGCCCGCAGGCGGAGCCGTTCAACATCGGCTCGGGCGCAGACAACGGCGGCTCGTTCTACTTCGACGGCCTGATCGATGACGTCGCGCTTTGGGACGAGGCACTGACAGTAGCAGAAATCCAGGACGTGATGGACAAGGGCGTCCCCGGCGGCGCGCCGGCGGTCACCTCGTTCTCTGCCAGCCCGCCATTCGTCGATTCGGGACAAGCCGTCACCCTGTCTTGGAACGTCGTGCGCGCCAACTCGATCTCGATCTCGCCCGGCGTCGGAGCGGTTGCGAACCCCTCCGGCAGCGTCGTCGTGACGCCAGCCGAGACAACGACCTACACGCTCACCGCGATCGGAGACTCGGCGCCGGACGCGACCACCCAGGTCACCGTCGGCGTCGATGTCGAAGCCCTACCACCGGTTCTGAACGAGTTCGTCGCTGACAACCGGAATGGCCTCACCGACCCGGACGGCGAGCGCGAAGACTGGATTGAAATCTACAACCCGAACCCGTTCGCGATCGACCTCGGGGGCTGGTCGCTCAGCGACGATCAGCTGCGCCCCGACAAGTGGGAGTTCGCGCCACAGATCGTCCCGGCCGGGGGATACCTGATCGTTTTTGCCTCGGAGAAATCTGGACTACTCGACGCGAATTTTAAACTCGCCGCGGCGGGCGAATACCTCGCGCTAGTCGATCCTGATGGCGAGATCGTCAGCGAGTTTGCGCCGGCCTACCCGGCGCAATTCGATGACGTCGCCTACGGCATCCCCTCAGGTGGCAGCGCGACGGCGTTCCTCTCCCCCACCCCGGGCACAGCAAATGGGCAGGCGTTGATCGACATCGCACCTGCCGTCACCAGCGTGACCGAAAATCCGCCACAACCCACTGCCAATGAGCCCCTCCCTATCAGAGCCACCGTCACGCCGCGCGCCGGGGCAATCTCTTCGGTGACGCTCACCTACCGGGTCGGATACGGGATCGAACAGACACTCGCGATGGCCGATACCGGTGGCGGGATCTACGCGGCGACCATCCCTGCCAATATCTACGCGACGGGCGACATGCTGCGCTGGTTCGTGACCGCGAGCACCGCTGGCGGAGAAACCACCCGCGAGCCGGTGTTCCCTGACGCGACTGAATCGGCGGAGTATTTCGGCACAGTCATCGCCGACCCTATCATTACCACCAACCTGCCGGTGCTAAGCTGGTTTGCGCAGGACACCGCAAACGCCGACCGACGCGCCGGCACGCGCGCCAGCGTCCATTTCAAAGGTCGATTCTATGACAACATTTTCTGCCGCATCCGTGGCCAGAGCACCGCGAACTGGCCAAAGCACAAATACAAGTTCGACTTCTACCGCGGCGGCCATTTTTTCTGGAGAGATGGCGCGCCGAAGGTCGAGGAGTTCAATGTCAACTCGCACTACCGCGACGGCTACGTGCGCGAGAACGGGATCTTCGCCTTCCTCAGACAGGCCGGCTCGCCCGCGCCCGAGACGATGTACATATGGATCCAGCGCAACGGCACCGACATGGGCCTGTTCACGTTCGTCGAACAGGTCGACGAGGAGTTCCTCGGGCGCCACGGTTTCGATGCTAGCGGCGCGATGTACAAGGCGATCAACGTCCCGGCCACCCTCTCACCGACCGTCAACACTAGCCTCTACCGCAAAGCCCTGCGAAAGAACGAACCCTACACGGATCTCGTCGAACTCACCGCCGGCATCAACGTATCCAACCCCGAGCGCTTCGCCTACGTCGCAGACGAGGTCAACCTGCCGAATTACATCAACGTCATGGCCGCGATGGCGGTGCCGCTCAACCACGACCAGCTGACGAAAAATTACTACATCTACCGCGACCCGCACCGCAATGAGTGGTTCCGCTTTCCGTGGGATGGCGACCAGGGATTGCCGACCAACCGCACGGAGGAGAACTGGGCGAGCCCGCTCTACGGCGATGCCTTGCACACCCAGGAACTGCGGGATGGTGCCCCCAACCCACAGTGGCAAAATCATCTGCACGCCGCCATCTTAGACAATCCGATCACCCGCGAGATGTACATGCGCCGGTTGCGCACGCTTGCCGATCGCTACCTCGTAATCCCCCCGGCCGGAGCCTCGACCGTCATCGTCTCCGGCGAGGTCGGGGCGACCAGCAGCTTCTACCACGTGCCCGCCGACAGCTCTCTCGACACGAGCTGGTTCACCCCCGGTTTCGATCCCGCGACCGCCGGTTGGGCGAGCGGCCCGTTCGGCATCGGCTACGAGAACTCGCCGGGCGACTACGCCGATCTCATCTCGACCCGGGTCAAACCGACCGAGACCGCCGCTGGCGCAACATCAATTTACACGCGGTCGCAATTTGAGGTCACCGACCCCAGCAAGTTTACTAGCCTGGTCTTACAGGTGAAGTACGACGATGGTTTTGTCGCCTACCTCAACGGCACTGAGGTCACGCGGTCGAACGTCGTCGGCACAGCAGCATTCGATTCGAGCGCGAGCAGCCACTCGGATTCGCTCGCGGTAAACTTCGAGGATTTCCCGCTTCCTGCCGTGTCCCTCCTCGCGGGCACCAACACCCTCGCCGTCCACGCGATCAATTCGTCGGCCGGTAGCAGCGACATGCTCATCATCCCGCAGCTGGTCGATCGCCCGGGTTCGGGTGGCGGGTATTTTGAAACCCTGATCAACGGATTTGTCGCCGAGATTTCCACCGACGCCGAGCGCGACCAGAGCCTTTGGTCAGGCCAGAACATCACCAGCCTCGACGCGACCGTCTCCGGCATCCTCAACAACTCATTGCCGAACCGTCGCACGCAACTGTTCCAGACCTACGGGCCAAACGGCAGCGGGCTCATCCCCGACAGCGAGCCCAAGGAACCCGTGGTGGATTTTGGAGGCGTCGAATTTAACCCTGCCTCGGGCGACCAGGACGAGGAGTTCATCGAGATCGTCAATCCGAACGACTACGCGATCGACCTCAGCGGCTGGCGTGTCGGGGGAGGCATCGAATTCACTTTCCCGCCCGGCGCTGTCATCCCCGCCGACGGTGCCAACCCGCAGCGCGCCAAAATTTTCCTGACGCCTGACGTGGCCGCGTTCCGCGGGCGCACGAGTTCGCCAAAGGCCGGCGAATCGCGCCTCGTGCTCGGCAACTACTCCGGCCACCTCGCCAACACGGGTGAATCCCTAACATTGTTCGATGCCAGCGGCCGCCTGGTGACGCAGACCTCGACGCCAGTCGACCCGAGCGACGTGCAGCAGTTCCTCGTCGTCAGCGAGATCATGTACCACCCGGCCGATGACGGTGGCGACACCGAGTTCATCGAGGTGATGAACATCAGCGACACGCTGACGCTCGACCTCAGCGGCGTGAAGTTCACCGACGGCATCGAGTTTGAATTTGCCCCTGGGACGATGCTAGTGTCTGGCACACGCCTCGTCATCAGTCGGGCACAATTTGAAAATGGCACGGCACTGAGCAATGGCGGAGAAGTGATCAAGCTAGAGGACGCCAGCAATAGCACGGTCGCCGAGTTTGCTTACGATGATGCGGCGCCGTGGCCGACCAGTCCCGACGGCGGTGGCCCGAGCCTCGTCCTGGTCAGGCCTGAGACGCGCCCGGATCCGGGCATCGCCACCAACTGGCGCCCCAGCGCGTTGAGCGGCGGCAACCCCGGCGGCTCGGACACGATCCCATTGCTCCCCGGTGCCGACCCCCTGGAGTATGCGCTCGTGGGCGAACCGCAGATCACCAGCAGCGACGATGGCTTGCTGCTGTTCGCCTTCTATCGGCGTCTCGGCGCAGATGATGTCGAGATCACCCCGGAGTGGTCGCCGGATCTGGCTTCCTGGAATGCCGGCGAACCCGCGCTAGTCCTATTGGACGAGCAACCCGATGGGGCGGGAAATTTGCTCGTGCGCCTGCAACTGTCGCCTGGAGCACTGGGATTTGCGCGTTTGAGCATGAGCGTCCTGCCCGCAGAATAGTCTTTACAAATCCGGCCAATTTCGCCCCAATTGACCTCAATATATGAAAGCACCCTCATCTATTCGTAAATTTTCCCTCGGTTCTGCTATCGCGTTGGCTTCTGTCGTTTCCTCTAGTGCCGCCGTGATCGCCTGGTGGCCACTCGATACCGACGCCATGGACGCTTCCGGCAACGGCCACAATGGCGCCGTCGTCGGCGGCGCCGTCAACTTCGGACAAGCGGGAGCCAACGCCAACACCGGATCCTCGGCAAGCTTCCCGGACAACGGCCACATCGATGTCCCCTACGCCGCCGCGCTCAACCCTGGCACCCAGGCGCCAAACGGCTCCGGCAGTTTCACCATTGCCCTGTGGGCGAACTCCAGCAACAACGCCGGCTTCAACTCGCCCTTCACCGCCCGCGAAGACAATGGCGTCAACGTCAACGGCCCGATCCTCTACAATAACAACACTGGTAACTGGAGCTACTGGGCCGGTAACAATGGCCCTTCCGGTGCCTGGAACGTGCTCAACAGCGACCCGGTCCCGCTCGACACTTGGCAGCACATCGCCATCACATATGACTCTGGCACCCAGACCCGCAAGATGTTCCTCGATGGCGGAGAAGTCCTGTCGGCCAACCTCGGAGTATCCCCTAACGCCCTGCGCGACATCCACATCGGCTCCGGCCAGGATGACGGGAACAACTTCTTCTGGAACGGGAATATCGACGACGTTATCATTTTCGACGAGGCATTGACCGCAGCGCAAATCAACGACGTCAGGACAAACAGTGTCCCTGAGCCGAGCGCCTTCGGGTTGCTGGGCATCGCCGGGCTCGGCCTGCTTCTGCGCCGCCGGCGCTAGGCGATTGAATCTCAGGCGACCTGGAAGAGGATCGTCAATCATTACCAGCTCCGCTGCGCAAACATCTGGAGTAGCTCTGAACCGTACCATGCACCCATCATCATGAAAACGCTCGCACTCTTGCTCGGACTCGCCCTCGGTATCGTTTCAGCCAACGCTGACCTCGTCGCGCACTGGCCACTCGATGATGATGCCACCGACGCCACAGGCAACGCTCACGACGGCGTAGTCGTCGGCGGTACGGTCAACTTCGGCCAGCCAGGCGCGAACGCCAACACCGGCACCGCCGCCTCGTTCCCGGACAACGGCCACATTGACGTCCTGTATGATGCAGCCCTCAACCCGGGCACGCAGGCGCCCGACGGATCGGGCAGTTTCACCATTGCGCTATGGGCCAACTCTTCCGACAACGCCAACTTCAGCTCACCCTTCACCGCCCGCGAAGACAACGGCGTCAGCGTCAACGGGCCGATCATCTACAACAACCCTGACGGTAACTGGAGCTACTGGGCCGGCAACGCTGGTGGCCCGGGTGCCTGGAGCCCCATCGACACCGACCCGGTGCCGCTCAACACCTGGCAACACGTCGCCATCACCTACGACTCCGCGACCACCACCCGCAAGATGTTCCTCGACGGGATCGAAGTCATCAACCAAGTGACCGGCATCTCAGCCAACGTCCTGCGCGACAGCCACATCGGCTCCGGCCAGGACGACGGGGCCAACTTCTTCTGGAATGGCCTGCTTGACGACGTCGGCTTGTGGGACGAAGCGCTCAGCCAAGCCGATGTCCAGAACTTGATGGAAAACGGCATCGCCGGGGGCGACCAGGACCCGCGCATCTCCGTCCCCGGAACCCTTGACCTCGCCCTTGACGGAACAGTCCAGCAGTTCGGAATCCCCGTCACCAACAGCGGTGAAACTCAAGATCTCATCATCAGCAATGCCATGTTCACCGGACACCCGAACTTCTCTGTTGTCCTCCCCCTCCCCCCCAACATCAGCCCCGGTGGGACAAGCGATGTCGTCATCGAATTTGATCCGCAGGCTTCCAATGGGGCGTTCGAGGCAGACCTCGAAATTACCAGCAACGACGCGATCAACCCGACCAAGATCATCACTGTGCGCGGGGAGATCCACGACCCCTTCATCGCGGGACCTTTGGAGGTCGATTTCGGCAGTTTCCCGGCGGGCTCTGGGGCGCAGACAACCTTAATCACCATCGAGAACCAAGGCAGCCTGCAGTTGAACTTTGCCGGCATCTCGTTCTCCGGTCCGGACGCCGCCAACTTCAGTGTCGGTGCCTTTGCCAGTATCCCGGGTATGGGCACGACCGACGTGGAGCTGACATTCGACCCCGCCGGTGGCGGCGGCACTTTCAGCGCCGATCTCGCCATTTCGTCCGATGACCCGATCACCCCTACCCTGACTATCCCGACCCAAGCACGGATCAAGATTGCCGAACCCCTAGTCGCCTGGTGGCCGCTCGATACCGACTCGACAGACGCTAGCGGCAACGGCTTCGATGGGGTCGATGTTGGCGCCGTCACCTACGGCCAAACTGGCGCCAACCCGGCGACCGCGAACTCGGCGAGCTTCACCGGCGCCGAGCACATCGACGTGCCTTGGGACGCGGCGCTCAACTCCGCGGACTTCAGCGTCACGCTGTGGGCGAACGCATCCGCATCCGGCGGCGGCAGCTTCCGCTCGCCGGTCACCAACCGCGACGACGTCGCCCCAGGCGGCAGCAACCGCCACGGCTGGATGATCTACAACACCAACGGCGGTCAGTGGAGTTTCTGGAACGGCGCCGGACTCGGTTCGGACGGCGGATGGAACGTTGCCGATGTTGGTCCAGTCGTGATCGACGAGTGGCACCACATCGCCATCACCTACGACAGCGTCACCAACACCAAAAACTTCTACATCGACGGCACATCGGTCTCGACCACCAACCCGGTTGGCTTCAGCCCCAACGACAGCAGCCTTGGGGACGGCCTGACTCACGAGGACGAAGACATCCACATTGGCGGCGGAGGGGACACTGGCACCTCATTCCGTTGGGAGGGCGGGCTCGACGATATCGGCCTGTTTCGCATCGCGCTCACTGGCGAAGAAATCACCAGTATCATGCAGAATGGCGTCGCCAGCCTCACCGGTGGTGCGGCCTTTCAAATCATCACTATCCAGCGCGCCCCCAACGGCGAAGTGTCCTTCAC
>JBLHKE010000035.1:0-20745 GCA_047619485.1 Verrucomicrobiales bacterium
GAAAATTCCCGCTGGCGAGGCGATAAACGCTAAGCTATCTGGTGATAGTGGGCGCTTTAGCAACGAAGACAGCGGGGATTTTATCAAGCTCCAGCCCGCATGAGGTTTTCGGAGGTGCCCTAGAGTAATTCTTTTTTCAGGTAGGCTTTGCCGGTCTCCCACTCGTCGGATTGCTCCATGAGGATTGCCGTTGCTAGCCTCAGCCGCGACGCCTCGTTCGGGAAGAGCCCGCACACGCGGGTCCTGCGCCCGATCTGCATGTTGAGGTTCTCGGATGCGTTGGACGTCCTGAGCCGCTTGCGCAGCGGCTCAGGTAACGCCAGCACCGCCAGCCCTTCTGGCAGATTCTCCTCCGCCCAGGCTGCGAGTTTCGGAGCGCTCTCCGTGTAGGTCTTGAGTAGCTCGGCGATGCGGTTCTCTGCCTCGCGCCGATCTTGCGCGTCGAAAACCCGGCGGATCGATGCTGCCACCTCTGCCTTCATCTCGGTTTTTGGCACATAGGCTTGGGCGTTCTGCTGGAGGTGAAACTGGCAGCGCCGCCAGGGCACGCCCGGGAAGCATGCTGCTAGCCCGGCTTTGAGTCCCTCGTGCGCGTCGCTGGTGATTATGCGGGGTAGGCCGAGCCCCCGTGTTTTGAGCGATGCGAAGAACTCCCGCCAGTGCACCTCGGCTTCCGACAGTGACACGGAGCAACCTAGGATCGTGCGCTTGCCGTCTTTCTTGCGGATGCCGATCGCGACGAGCAACGCGCAGCTGCGCACCTCGCCTGCGACTCGCACTTTCTCGTATTTGGCGTCGGTCAGGACGTGTGAGATCTCACCGTCGATCGGCCTGGTGCGCCACGCCTCGAACATCTCGTCGTGGGCGGCGGTGGCACGGTTGGCCTCTGTCGATGTGACGTCGAAACCGCAGAGTTCCCCCATGACCTTGGTCACACGGCGCGTGGAGACGCCCTGGAGATACATCTCAGCAACGGCGATTTTGAGGGCGACCTCGCTGCGCTGGCCGCGCACGAAGGCGGAGGGATAGAACGCTTCGGTCGATCCGCGGACCTGCGGGACGCTGAGCTCAATCTTGCCGACGCGGGTCTGTAGGGTCTTGGTTTTGAGGCCGTTGGCGTGGCCGTCGCGATCTGCGTGGCGCTCGTAGGGACCCGCTCCAAGATGGTTGGAACGCTCGATGAGCATGGCCTGGTCGACTAGCACGGCGATGGCGCCGGCCAGGCCTTCGAGGCCGCTATCGAGTATGAGGTTGATGGCTTGGTTGGTGGCTGTATTGGTGTTTTGTTGTTCGGTCACGTGTGAGTTCTTGTGGTTGCTTAGACACACTCATGAGAGCCCCCGTGGCTGGGCAGCGCAACTGGCAGCCCTGGAGGCGACCGCGCGGAAGTGGCTTACGCCACTTTTACAGAATAGATGTTACACCCCCGTTCGTGTCGGGGGACTAACATTAGCACCTTTCAGACGAGGCCGTTTACGAACCAGACAAGGCCGATCAGGACGCGGAGGATCAGGTAGCGTCGGTGATTTAGTAGTTTTCGGGAGTACAATTAGGGAACGTCTGGTGGTGGAACAGCGATTACATCGAATCGGTGAAATGCTGTCCGAAGCTGGAGCTTGAGACTACAGTTCCTCTACTTCTTGCGATAGCTGACCCGTTTTTTCTGAGTGGATTTCTCTTCGGGGCCTTTGAGTTCTTTGATCTGGTCGCGCAGTAGGGCGGCGCGTTCGTATTCTAGAGCGATGGCTGCTTGTTGCATCTCGGCCTCGAGTTCGCGGATGACCTCGGTGACGTCTAGGTCGTCGCCTTCTTTGACCAAGCTGGCGTTTAGCTCACGACCCTGTAGGACTGAGTGCAGACTCTCTTGGACGCTACGTACGACGCTCTGTGGGGTGATGCCGTGTTTCTCGTTGTATTCGACCTGTTTGCGGCGGCGGTATTCGGTGATCTTGAGGAGCTTCTCGATCGCGTCGGTGACTTTGTCAGCGAACAGCATGACTTCGCCTTCCTCGTGGCGGGCGGCGCGGCCAGCTGTCTGGATGAGGCTGGTTTCGCTGCGCAAGAATCCTTCTTTGTCGGCGTCGAGGATGCACACGAGGCTGACCTCGGGTAGGTCGAGGCCTTCACGCAGGAGGTTGATGCCGATGAGGATGTCGAACTCGGCAGCTCGCAGGGCGCGGAGAATCTCGACCCGCTCGACGGCGCCGATGTCACTGTGTAGGTAGCGGACTTTTAGGCCGACGTTGGTCAGGTAGTCGGTGAGGTCTTCGGCGGTGCGTTTGGTGAGGGTGGTGACTAGGACTCGATGGCCGCGCTCGACGCGTTGGCGGCAGAGTTCGATGGTCTCGTCGATCTGGCCCTTGAGTGGTTTGATGGAGACGATCGGGTCGAGCAGGCCGGTGGGGCGGATGATCTGTTCGACGATGAGGTCTTTGCCTTTGGTGGTGCAGTCGAAGTCTTCGACTGCCTGGGCGGAGCCAGAAATTCTTGGGAGCCTCGCGGGTGTGGTTTCGGGCGCGCCGATCTTTTTTCGTTCGTGTGGCAGGAATCCCTCACGCCCGGCGGTGCTATTCTTGATTTCGAACTTAGCGGGAGTGGCGCTGACGTAGAGTCGCTGGTTGGTGATCTCCATGAACTCCGCGAAACGCATCGGGCGGTTGTCGAGTGCGCTGGGCAAGCGGAATCCGTGTTCGACGAGAGTGGTTTTGCGTGATTTATCGCCTTCGAACATTCCGCCAATTTGTGGGATGGTGGCGTGGGACTCGTCGACCATGAGGAGGAAGTCGTCGGGGAAGAAGTCTATGAGCGTGGATGGCTTGGTGCCGGGTTCGCGTGCGGCGAGGTGGCGGCTGTAGTTTTCGATGCCCTGGCAGAAGCCCATCTCGGTCATCATCTCGATGTCGTATTCGGTGCGCATTTTGATGCGCTGTGCTTCGAGGAACTGTTGCTTTTTTTCGAAGTGTTCGACCTGTTTCTCCATCTCGTGGCGGATGGCGACGATCGCGCGCTGGAGTTTGTCCTGTGGGGTGACGAACTGTTTTGCCGGGTTGATGGTGTAGCTGTCGACGGTGGCGGTAACCGTCCCGGTGAGCGGTTCGAAGGCGCTGATGCGTTCGACTTCATCGCCGAAAAATTCGACGCGGATGCCGACTTCATCTAGGTAGGCTGGCATGACTTCGACGACGTCGCCGCGTACGCGGAATTTTCCTCGGGTGAAGGCGATGTCATTCCGCTCGTAGAGCATCTCGACGAGTTTGGTGAGGAATAGGTCACGATCGAGTTCCATGCCGACGTGGATGGGGACCATCATGTTGGCGTAGTCTTCGGGCGAACCGAGGCCGTAGATGCAGGAGACGCTGGCGACGACGAGCACGTCCTTGCGGCTGAGCAGCGAGCCCATGGTGGAGAGGCGCATGCGCTCGATCTCGTCGTTGATGGACGAGTCCTTCTCGATGTAGGTGTCAGTGCGCGGGATGTAGGCCTCGGGTTGGTAGTAGTCGAAGTAACTGACGAAGTATTCGACGGCATTCTCGGGGAAGAAATTTTTGAACTCGGAGTAGAGTTGGGCGGCGAGTGTTTTGTTGTGGGAAATGAGCAGCGTCGGCTTGTTGATGTTGGCGACGACGTTGGCCATGGTGAACGTCTTTCCCGAGCCGGTGACGCCGAGGAGGGTCTGGTGCTCGTTGCCGGCTTTGACAGACGCGGTGAGTTTGGCGATAGCCTGGGCCTGGTCGCCGGCGGGGGAGTAGGCGCTGACTAATTTGAAGGGTTGTTCCATGGGTGATCGAAGATGGCGCGGATGGATCGCGGGTTCAACTAGGCTTCAGAGGAGCCGCTTGCGCCGGCGTCGATCAATTGACAGTGTGCTTGAGCTTTATTACAACCGGAGGATGTGGGGAAAGGAAAACAGCTCGGCTTATAATATTTGCCTAGTCCTGAGCTGGGGAGGGCTAATGTTTACGATTTTCGCGCTGTTTATTTTTCCTGTGGTGAAGCAGGCTGGTGCTGAGCGTAGGGCTGAAAAAGCGTTTGGGGTGATACCAAAACTGGAGAGGCTTTGTGCGCAAGTTGAGGTTGAGTTGAAGCAGAGGCTACCTGATTGGAACGATATGAAAGACCCTGAGGTGACGGTCGTTATGGGTGCCAGTTTTGGTGATCTTCTGCAAAAGAAGTCTATCGACCAATCCCTGTTTAAATCGGCTGATAATTTTCATTTGGCGGTTCGCTACGTGGAGGAGCGCGAGTTTTCGATACTGAAAGAGCTGATCGGAAAAGGGCTCGCCCGGCACGGAGTCGAAAGAATTGCCGTGAAGCCCTATTTGAATTACGTTCAAATACAGGACGGCGAGCGTCATTACCAGCGGGCGTGGAACTTCGGCAGCTACGAGTGGAATTTCATCGCCGAGGCTGCGCGTTAAAAGTTTAGACAACGAACTGCAAACCGGGCAAGAGCGCCTGGGTTACAATTAATTCGGTCGACGGGCAGACAGGAGTTTCCGCCCTCCGGGGCTACTCCATGCCTTTGGCAGTCGCCACCAGGTTGGCTGTGGTGATTCCTAACTCCTCGAAGACTAGGTTTGCTGGGGCGCTAATGCCGAAGCGGTCGATGCCGATGATCTTGCCTTCGGTGCCGACGTATTTGTACCAGGTGTGGCTGACGCCGGCCTCGATGGCGATACGCTTGGTGCAACTCGGTGGTAGGATCTCGTTGCGGTAGCTCTGCTCCTGGCGGTCGAAGCGCTCCTGGCAGGGCATGCTGACGACGCGGCAGCCTGCGCCGAGTTCTTTGGCTGCCTCGATGGCAAGCTGGAGTTCGCTGCCGGTGGCGATGATGATGGTGTCGAGATCGGCTGTCTCTTTAACCGCGATGTAGCCACCGATGTAGACGCCGCCACGGCGGGTGTCGACTGGGATGGCGTTCTGGTTGGGGAGGTTCTGGCGGGTCAAGAGGAGCATCGTCGGGCCGTCGATGCGCTCGAAGGCCGCGGCGAAGGCTCCGGCAGTCTCCTCGGCATCGCCGGGACGGATGACGTCGAGTCCAGGGATGACGCGCAGGCCGCTGCAGGTCTCGACCGGTTGGTGGGTCGGGCCGTCTTCGCCGACGCCGACGCTGTCGTGCGTAAAGATGTAGACGACTGGTAGTTTTGTTAGGGCCGCGAGGCGAATGCTCGGGCGGAGGTAGTCGGCGAACACTGCGAAGGTCGCGCCGCTCGGGCGGAAGATGTTGTCGTAGGCGACCCCGTTGAGGATCGCGCCCATGGCGTGCTCGCGGATGCCGAACCAGACGTTGCGCCCGGCCTGGGTGTCGGGCATGAAGTCGTCGGCACCTTTGATGTAGTTTTTCGTCGAGCCGTAGAGGTCGGCGCTACCACTGAAGAGGGTCGGCATGGCAGCGGCGATCGGCTGGAGCACTTCGCCGCCCGAGGCGCGGGTGGCGAGGTTGGCATCTTCGGCGAATTCTGGGATGCGCTCGAGCAAGTCGGTCGGCACGCGGCTGTGGACGGCATCGTCGAGTGTTTTGGCTAGATCCGGGTTGGCGGACTTCCACGCCTCGAAGGTCTTCTGCCACTCGGAGTGCTCGGCATTCAGCGCGGTGGCACGCTCGGCGAAGAACAGTTTGGTTTCGTCGGAGACGTAGAAGGTCTCTTCCGGCAGGCCGAGCCCTTTACGTGCCGATTCGGCGAACTTCGCGCCGCCTTCGCCGTGGCCGGCGGCGGTGCCGGCGACCTCTGGGATGCCTCGGCCGATCTCGGTCTTGGCGACGATGAACTTGGGCTTGCCGTTGTCGTTGGCTTTCGCGTCGGCGACTGCTTTCGAGATCGCATCGAGGTCGTGGCCATCGATGGTTGTGACGTCCCAGCCGTAGCTCTTAAAACGTGCACCAGTGTCTTCGCTCTGCGTTTTCACCGCCATCGCATCGAGGGTGACGTCGTTGGAGTCGAAGATAAGGATGAGATTGTCGAGTTTCTGGTGACCGGCAAACGAGGCGGCCTCGGCGGAGACCCCTTCTTGCAGGCAGCCGTCGCCGGCGAGCACGATGACATGGTGGTCGAAGAGGGTGTGCTCGGGGGTGTTGAATTTCGCTGCAGCCATCTTGCCGCTCATCGCGTAGCCAACCCCGTTGCCGACGCCTTGCCCGAGCGGGCCGGTGGTTGCCTCGACGCCATCGGTTTCTCCGTACTCAGGGTGGCCGGGAGTCTTGCTATGTAGTTGGCGGAAATCTTTTAGGTCACCCTGGGAGACGGCATACCCGGCAATGTGTAGCCAGCCATAGAGGAACATCGAACCATGTCCGGCGGACAAGATAAAGCGGTCACGGTTGAGCCAAGTTGGAGCGTTAGGATCGTAGCGCATGGCCTCTCCCCATAGGATGGCACCGATTTCTGCTGAGCCGAGCGGTAGTCCGAGGTGCCCAGAGCTGCACTTGTGGATGGCGTCGATGGCAAGCCCGCGGGCTTCGTTGGCAGCTTTGGAAAGGATATAAGGAGTCGGCATTTTGGGTAAATTAAAGGCTTTTTGTCGGGGGCTGGAAGCTGCCACCGTAGTTTTTTTTGCCTACATTTCAACATCGGAGTGTTTGGTATGAAAACTAGAATTTCCGCAAATATTAACATGACTTGATAAATAAGGGATGTTATAGGTATTGCTTGCAGACCTTGGCCTCCCTTGGTTCTTGCTTTTCGTCCATGCCAACACCTGATGAAACCCAGAGAACTGGGGGAGATTCGTCCCAAGATTCTCAAGAAAATTCTCGCGAGCCTGCGAGTGGGTCGGATGTGCCCGCAGATAGCGAGCGTCCGGCGCGCGATCTAGGTAGTTTGGCGATTGGAGGGACGATTGGTGGGATTTTTGCAGCGAAGGCGTTGAAAGGCGCGATGGGCATGGGGGCGAAGTCAGTAGCGCCGGCTGCGGCTGGGTATTTTGCGAAGCTGCTCCGAGAGTCGCAAGCTGCCGCAGCCAGTCAAGCCGAGCGACCGGCGGTTGAACCCGGCGAGCAGCTATCGATACCGGTTGCGGAGATCGAGCCGACCCCGGTGCTTCCAAGCGAAGTTCTGTCATCGGCGATTCCTCCAGCAGAGGTGCCTCCAGCGCCACTGGGGAGTCAGTTACCAACCAAGCCCGACGTGATTCCTCCAGCCATGGAATTTTCGGCAGTCGCTGTGGCGCCGGTCGATTCTTTGCCGGTGTCGGTTGAGAGTGAGGGCGAGGATGAGTTACTCGAACCTAGTGCTACCGAAGAAGCGGTCAGGCCTCGGGTCGAACCACAACGCGATCTGCAGGCCGAGGCCCTGGAAGCCGAAAACGAGTTGGAAGAGGCCTTGGTTTTGATGGGGGATGGTGGAATTGGACCACCGGAGTCGGACAATGGGTCTCCAAGCCGGCTTGATCGTTGCGCTGGTAATGCTGAACTTTCGAACACGGATGAGGCCGTGAAGCCGCTGAGATCTGATAGTGGGGGCGTTCGCAGTCCGTTTATGCGCGATCACTTGGCTCCGTCTGCCGCGGCAGGACGTGATGAGGTAGGGGAGCAGAAGGAGGAAGACGCCGGAGGTGGCGGAGGTCAGCGCCTTCCCGTCGATTCGCCTCAAGAACCGGCTCTAGCGGGTGCGGCAGCGATGCAAGCGGCGGCGCCTAGTTTGTCGCAGCCTCCGATCTCGCCGAACATTCCCCCAGCAACGAGCGAATTTTTGGCGCAAGAGGGGGAGGAGCCAAGCAGCCAGATCCCAGGTCTACCGCCATCGATGGATACTGGAATTTCAGGCTCACCGCTTGGAGGGCTCCAGAGTGGCGGGCAGACAGCACTCGAGGGTGGAATGCCTCTGATCCCGCCCGCAACAGTGCTTGAGTCGCCACTTCCGCCCGCGGTCCCGCCCGAGCAGGTTTTGCTTCCACTGCCCACTGCTGTTCCGGCACCTCAAAGCAACATGCCGCTAGTCGCACCTACCAGTCTTCCTGGCCTGGGGATTCCGACTGAACTGCCGCAGCGCGCGTCGCATTTACCCCCGCCTCGGACGAGTGTGCCTGCTCCAGCTCCGCCGGTCGAGCCATCGGCTTTCGAGTCGGCGGCGACGGATCTACCTCCAGTGGTTTCGCGGCCACCGCAACTGCAGCCACCGCCAGCCAATCCCGAGCCGGCGCCTCAAACGTTCACTGAAGTTCCGCTGCAACCGGCTCCAGCTCCGATCCTCACCTCGGACTTGCCCGGGCTCCCAGCTCAGCAGGTGCAGGCACCGGCTGCCCCGCTGCGAGGCATGCCGCCAGCCCCACGCGCCGAATTGACCAAAGCGGAGCTCGCAGCAAAAAATCATGCCGACAAAATCGCGCTGAAAAAAGAGGCGAAAGCGAAGGCGAAGGCGAAGGCGAAGGGATCGGTAAAGAAGCGGAGGGCACCGAAGTCGGAAAGAGACAAGCTGGCAAAGAATCCGAAAGCTGAAGGAGCTCCGAAACCGAGGCGTGCCAAGACCGGGGCGAAGCGCCGGCTGTTACTCGTAGGGTTGCCGATTTTACTAGTGTTAGGAGGGGGCGGTGGGTTCGCTTACATGAACAAGGAGAAGTTTGGCTTCGGTGCGGCGACGCCTGGCGGGGATCCCTCAGGCGTGTCAACTGAGCCGGTGGCGGAGGTGAAGCCGGAGAGAAAGAAGATTATCCCGGACAACATTTTCGAGACCCAGGGGCATGTTCTCCCAGGTGATACTGACTCGGGCGTGAATCCGAATCCCGATGCCGGCACCGGATTTGGGATCGAGGAGCCGCCGCCGGCGCTACAGTTCACCGACCAGGAGCTGAAAGAGATTATCCGTGACCCGAAGCGTACGCTTGAGGCCTTCTTGCTAGCCGGCACGGTGGGCGACCTGATGCACTTCGTGGCAGAGCCCGAAGCCGTTTCTGAGGAGATCCTCACTTACTATAAGAATGGTAACCGCACCCCGATCGCCACCCAGGATATCCGTTTTGACTCCAGCGGCCTGGTTCCCGAGACGAACCTATCGGCTTATATGTATTGGGTTACGTCGTCACGCCGAATGATCCCCGTATCGGTGGAGGAGACGGCGGAAGGCTACCGCGTCGACTGGGCTGCGTTCACGCAGTTTCATGACGCCAAGTTCGAAAAATTCCTGCGTGATCCAAATAGTTCGAGAGGTGTTTTCTATGTTCAGATGCGCCGCAGTCACTACTTTGGCAACGACATTTCTGATGTCGACGAGCTGCATGCTTTCCGGATTCAGTCGCCTATCGCCCCGTACCCCGATGCGTATGCTTTCTTGCGCAAGTCGAGCCCGGAGGCGCAGAGTGTTCTCGAACGCTACCGCTGGGGAGCCGGCTACCGCCCGTTTGTGGAGTTGAGGTGGGTGACTCCGAAGAATGCCGAGCCGCGTGTCGAGTTGATGCGCGTGATCCGCCATACTTGGAGGCGCTAGCTGAATCGAACTACAGGCCTTCGGAATTCGATGTCCGGAGCCGGAGCTTCAGACTACAGTTCGCCCGAATCGTCGCGGCCCTGTAGCTGGATGAGCTTCTTCTTAATGATCTCCAGCTCCGTGGTCATGGCGTGGAGGCTCTTGAGGCAGTCGGACTGGGTCGCTTCATCTTCGATGCCTGGGAGCGCTGGGTGGATCTTCATGAACTGCAGGGCGATCTGCTTGCAGGCTTCTTGGATTTTATCGGTGGATACTTGGCGGCTCATGATTTTGAAGGGTCTCTCGGCAGGATGCCGGGGTGAAGTAGGTTCGGCATCTTGCCGAACCCGGCGTGCGGATGAAATTAGAGGTCTGTTAGGGAGATTTTTCCGAGGGCGATATTTTTTCCAGAGCCCAGCTCGGTGTTGGTCTCTTTCAACGCGGTAGCGGCGTTTTGCCAGTCTTGTCCAGTGGTGTCGCTGCCGCTGCTGAAGCGCAGTGCGCGCGACATCTGCTGGTAGTCGTAGCCTGAAGCGAGGAGCACGCGGGAGGGATTGTCCTTTCCGGCGCTGCACGCGGAGCCGGTGGACACGCTGATGCCCCTTGCGCTCAGGCGGGTGAGCCACTTGAGGTTTTTGTGCATTGGCATGATAAGCATGCTGGTGTTCCAAAGCCGTTCGCTGTCTGCCTCGACGATTTCGGTTCCGGGAAGAAAATTTTGCACCGTTGTTTCGAAGGCGTCTCTCAGGGAGGCGTCGCCCGGCTTGGACATCTTGAGTGCGGCGAGCATGGCTGCGATGGCCGGGTAGTCTTCGGTGCCTCCGCGGTGGTTGTTCTCCTGTGATCCGCCAAGCTGGGCGTGAAATTTTTCATCGGGGATGATGAGAAATCCACAACCTTTAGGTCCACCGAACTTGTGCGCGGTGGCGATCAGGAAATCGCACTCGCCAAGTCCCTCTGGCGGCAATTTACCAAGCCACTGCGAGGCGTCGCAGAGGAAGGGGATGCGGTGTTCTTGACAAAATGTTAGGGTTTCACGCCAGGGCTGGACGGCGCCGTGTTCGTTGTTGGCCGCCATCTGCGCGACGAGATCGACGCCATTAGGGATGCTGTCTTTGAAGGTGACTGCGTTAGGGCTGGCTTCGCTGATGCACGGGTGTTCGACGGCGCTAATGGCGATCTTTTTGCCAGCATAGTGGCAGAGCACCGAGTTGGCACCCTCGGTGGCACCAGAGTTGAAGACGACACGCTTTGGCTCTATCGCAAGGATCGCCGCGAGTTCCTCACGTGCGTCCTCGAGTGCTCGCCGTGCGACAGCCGCGTCCCGGTAGAGCCCAGATGGGTTGTGCCAGTGCCGCTCGGACGCCTCGACGTAGGCCTCGCGGGCGGCGGGGCTGAGCGGGGTCGTGGCGTTGTGGTCGAAGTAGCCGTTCACGTGGACTTGGATTCTCCCACAAAGCGACGAAGTCACAAACTTCAATTTCATCTGCGGCTTGGTAACTTCGTGCGAGATTACGAACTTAAAGATTAGTGATTCACAAGCCTCAGGGAGGTTCCCACAGACCGCATGGAGCCACATCCATACTGGCGCTGGTGGCGGCGCGGGCGATAAAATCCGTGAGGCTGATGGCGAGACTTGCCAAAAATGATGGTCTCCGCCGCACGGAGATCGGATTCCGTTTGGTGCTGGAACTAGGCGCCTCTAGCCGTAGAGCACCGACTCAATGAAGTTGGTGATCTCGCTGGGACGCTGCCGATTTTTACGTGCGACGATGATCAACTCGCGGTGCAATCGCGTCTTGCTGGGGATGCGTTTCACCGGGCGCGAACGCGCGTAGATCGGTAGGGCGCGGTGGGGGACGAGGCTGATGCCCATGCCCTGGGAGACGAGGTTGATAATCAGGTCAAAGCTGTCGAGTTCCATCGCCGGATGTAGATCGAGCTGTTTTTCCTCGATCCAGTCGCGCACCAGCGTGCCGGTTGTCCCCGGCGAGATCAGGAGGCAGCGTTCGCCGGCGACTAGGTGTCGCAGGGCTGGCAGCCGGCCGTCGAATTTTTCTGGTAGCTTGAAGTCCGGCGGAGCGATGAAGGTGAAGCCATCGCTGAAGCGGTGCGTCACTTCGAGTTCCTTGGCGATCCGTTTCGGCGGGCAGAGGAAGCCGACATCGAGTTCGCCATCGGCCACCCGCTGGGAGATGGTCTCGCCGTTGCCGGAAGCGACGGTGATGAGGACTTCTGGGAAGCGCCGTTGGAAGGCGTGGAAGAATCCGGGGAGGTAGGCGAGCCCGATCGCCTGGGAGACGCCAACGCGTACCGACTTTGGCGCGAGAGCGAAACCTTCGCGCAGTTCGCGCAGGGTCTCGTCGACGTTGGCGAGGAGTTTGCCCGAGCGCTGCAGTAGGAAATCGCCGGCGGTGGTGAGTCGCACTTTGCGGGTGGTCCGCTCGAATAGTGACACCTCAAGCCTCTCCTCCATGCCCTGGATCTGGCGGGTGACGGCGCTCTGCGTGAGCCCGGCGATGGTCGCGGCGCGGGTGAAACTGGCTTCCTGCGCAACTAGTCGAAACAGTTCCAGCGCGTAGAGATCGAAGGGGGATTCACTTGGAAATTGATTCATTTTAAGAATGAATCAATCATATTAATGAATTTTATGCAAGTGGGTGCGCGGTGCACGTTTGCCGTATGAACGAAACAGCTAATCCACCAACGAGTGAACCGACCATCCCGAGATTCCCAGACAATGTGGCAGGCGCATGGTATGTGAATGAGGACTGCATCACCTGCGGGCTTTGCTCCGAACTCGCGCCCGACAACTTCAGAGAATCGGAAGACGGTGATCACACCATTGTCTTCAAGCAGCCATCGACCGCAGACGAATTAGAGCAGGCGCAAGAGGCGATGGATTCCTGTCCGGTGGAGTCGATCGTCTGCGAGGAGCCGGCGTAGCAGGACTACGGCCGCACCGGGGCGCTGCGACCGCTCTTCTTGGACGAGGTCAGTAGGGCCTTCAGCTGCGCAACGATCTCCGGGTTTTTCGAGTAGACGTTGTCTGTCTCTCCGGGGTCGGTCGCGAGATTGTATAGCTGGCCGGGGGCGCTTGGATCGTTGTCGGGGATCGCATATTGTTTTAACCCCCACTCGCCATCCTTGTTGTAGTTGCTGCCCGCCGAGCCCTTGTGGTCGAGCAGTTTCCAATCGCCCACGCGCACCGACATGGCGAGCGACATTGTCTGTTGGAGGATGTACGGGCGCACTGGTCTGTCGCCTTGGCTGCCGTCGAGGATTGGCAGGATGTTGTAGCTGTCTTCGGCCGCTTGGTTCGGGAGTTTTGCGCCGGTAATCGCTGCGCAGGTTGCGAAAATATCAGTGAGGCTGGTGATCTGATCGCTGGTGCTACCGGGTTCTACTCTTCCGGGCCAGCGCGCTATGAATGGCGTGCGATGACCGCCTTCCCACTGGTCACGCTTGACCCCGCGCCACGGGCGCGCGCCATCGTGCTGGTGATCGCGGCGCATGGCGATCACGGTTGGCACCTCCGGACCGTTGTCGGAGGCGAACAGGACGATGGTGTTGTCGGCGACGCCGAGTGTCTCGAGCGTCCCCATCAACTCGCCGACCGTCCAGTCCATCTGGTGAATGAAATCCCCGTGTGGTCCTGCCTCGGTCTTCCCTTTGAACTGGTCGGCGGGAAACGATGGCAGGTGCACGGCCTGCATCGAGTGAAACAGGAAAAACGGCTGGTCGGGTTTGTCGCCGACGTGGGATTTTAGAAATGCTTGGCTCTTTTCTAGAAATACGAGATCGACTTCCTCGACATCGAAGTTCGGCGCGATCATGCCGGCGCGGTTGTCGCGCGAGTAGGGGTGTTTCGGCAGATGTGTCTTGTCGATGATTCCAGTGGGTTGTATTGGGATGCGGTCGCCGTCGACGTAGGCATAGAGCCAGTCGGTGGTGGGGCAGCAGACCGTGCCGTAGAAGTGATCGAAACCACGATGGATCGGGCCGTCCGGGATCGGCCGCGAGTAGTCGATCTGCCTGACGCCTTTGACCCCGCCCTGGGTGATGCGCTTGCCCTTCTCATCGAAGAAGCTCATGCCGATGTGCCACTTGCCGAACATGGCGGTGGCGTAGCCTTGTTGCTGGAGCATCGCCGGGAGCGTGAGGCGTTCGGGCTCAATCATGCACGGGCCGCCGATACCGGTGAAGACGCCTTTGAATCCGGTGCGGAAGGCCATGCGTCCGGTCATCAGGCTGTAGCGTGTCGGCGTGCACACGGTGGACGGGCTGTGTGCGTCGCTGAAGCGCATGCCCTGCGCCGCGAGCTTATCGAGATGTGGCGTCTGGACTTTGGACTCCGGGTTGTAGCAGGAGACGTCGCCATAGCCGAGGTCGTCGGCGAGGATGAGTAGGATGTTGGGGGCCGCGGTAGAAACGTGTACGGAAAAAACGAAGAGAGAGGCGGATGCGAACAAGACTGCGTAAGGGGGGAACATCATAAGAGAGCAGACCACTAGATAGATTGAGAGTCACTAAGAATAGGGGCGTCCGGATCTACCAAGACCTGATCCCTGTAGATAATCGTTCCGCTGGTATTGTGCTGGGCTGCGGGCTTCGATTGCAAATCGAAGCACACGTTGCGCTGCGCGTGGCTACGCCATCAACTCCGAAAGCGCGCCGCTCTGGGCGATGCCGTTCTTTTGCAAATTTAGGTCGAGGTTGCCGTAGTGTTCGACTGGGGTGCCGAAGGCGTTTAGCCAGGTGGTCCACCAGTTGCCGATGGTCTTGTGGCCTTCTTTGCCATACTCGGGATAGCGGATGTAGCGGCCGGCGATGTTCATCTTTCCGCCGCTGCCACCGAGGACGATGTACGGCCATTCGCTCAGGTTGCCGTGGTGTTCGTTACCGGCGTCGCTGAGGTAGATGATGCTGGTGTTGTCGAGCATCGTTCCGTCACCTTCGGGGACGGCTTTGAGTTTGCCTGCGAGATCGGCGAGCAGCTTCATGTGGTGTAGGCGGATGATGTCGCGCGCCTGTTCGGGCGTCTTGCCGTTGCAGGTCTCTCCATGGCCGATGCCGTGAACGTTCTTGTCGCTGAGGCCGAGCCCGGCGTAGTTCACACTGATGTTGTCGAGGCGCATGGTGACGACGTTGGTGATGCCCGAGATGAGCGCCGCTGCGGTTAGGTCGAGGTGGGCGGCCTGGCGCAACTCTGGCGCCTCGGCGGTGAATTTTTTCTCGTCAAATGGGGGCGCGCTAATGCGGATCTGGTCGCCCATGGCGGCGAGTTTCTCGCGTCGCACCTGGAGTTCCTCGAAGGCGTGCAGGTAGTGCTGCATTTTCTCCCGCTCGGTGCCGGGGAGGGTGCTGTTGATTTTTTTGATGTCGCCAACCATAAAATCTAGAAGGTTGGCTTTGAGCGAGTGGCGTTTTTTGGAAGTGTCGCTGTTGGTAATGGCGCTGCCGAAGAGTTGTTGGTAGGCGACGTCTGGGCTGGCTTGGAAGGGGAGTTCGCGACCCTGGCCGACCGCGGTGATGCCGGGGTAGAGGGTGCCTTGGGTCTCATTGCCCATGACTTTGCCTCGCAGCGCCAGGCCGACGTGCTGGAACGGGGCGGGGAAGAGTCTGGCGATCTCGGCATCGGCGGTGGCGCGCAGGATTGAGCCGGAATTATGTTCGCCGCCTGTCTTGTAGACGCCCATGGCACCGTACCAACTCGAGTGTCCGCCCTTGCACATCTTGCCAGACAAACCCTGCACGATGGCGAGTTGGTCTTTGTATGGATCCAGTGGTGCGAGCGTGTCGGGGAGCTTGTGATCAGCGAGTGATTCGTTGGTGAAAGTGTCGCTACGGATCAGGCTAGGCGGGTCGAGCTTTGCTGGAATAATACCGCTGGATTTGACGACAAAGACGAAGCGTTGGGGGAAGTCGCTGCGCTTGGCGGCGGCGAGGTTCTGGAGCATCGGGGAGAGAACCGTCGCGCCGGAGCCGAGGGTGATGCCTTTGAGGAAGCTGCGTCTATTGTTCATTGGAGTCTCGGTTGGCGGATTTGGAACCACTAACGGACGCGAATCATCACGATTGAAGGATGCTCTGGGTGCAAGTATTCGTGTCTATTAGTGCTCATTCGTGGTGGGCTCTTTTCTATAGATAAACGAGTCCGAGCTCAGTAGTGAGATGATCAGTGCCCGGAAACTACCTCCGTTCATGGTATAGGCTTGGTCTGCGGCCATCAGGGGCTGCGAATCGCTCAACATCTCATTTCTCCCCATCCAATAGCGGAATGCGTGGCGGACGAAACTTTGTCTGGCGCGCTTGGATGTGGCGATGCGCTGCAGCATGTCGATCGGGTCGTCGATCTCCCCGTCGAGTTGCTTGTCGCCGGTGCCGACTAGTTCGCCGCTCGGGTCGACGGTCTTCTTTTCGCCTTTTGCTTGGAGCAATTCAAAGCCGTCGCGGTGGCGGCCGAAGTCGTCGAAGGTTTCGAAGGGCATACCCAGCGGGTTCATCTTTTCGTGGCAGCGCCAGCAGTAACTGTCGTTGCGCACGACCGAGAACCGTTCGCGTAGCGACTGGTGTGGGTCTTCGGGGATGCGGGCGTCGACAGTGATGGGGAGTTCGGGGACGGTGTCGGCGAGGAGACGTTCGCGGATCCATTTTCCGCGGCGCACGGGATCATTGTCCAGGTTGAGCGAGTGGGCGAGAAGCCAGGCAGGGTGCATCAGAATGCCCGCGCGTTTGCCTTTGGCTAGGACGAAGGGTTGCTGGACGGGGTAATCGAAAGTCTTCTCGTCTAGGTTGTAGAGCTGGATGTAGTCGCGTTTGTTCTGAAGCGGCATCGGGTTGACGTTGTTCTCGTCGCAGCGGGTGAGGTATTTCATCCAACCTTTGACGACATTGCCGTTGGGGTGGGAGAAAAATTTGCGGCTGATCGTACGCGCCTTATCGCCGTGTTCTTTGGGCGTGGCGTAGGGGAACTTTTCCCAGCCTTTGTCTCGCATGTAGTTAAAGAACTCGGCGAGTTCCATGTTGGACTGGCTCTCGGACTGGTTGTCGCCTGAGTGAGCGACAAAGTATTTTTCTGTGGTGAGGAGTTGGGCGAAAACGTCGGTGTCATTACTGACGATGTGCTTCACGAGCGTGTCGGCGTCTTCGACCAGCTTGTCCGGCACGCTGCGGTAATCGCCCTTAAAGCGTTCGGTATCCTTGAAGACTTTAGGAGCGTTGGTGTAACCGAAAAACTCGTGGAAGAAGCGCAGGATGCGTGGTTTTTCGATCGATTCATTGTCCCACAGGCGGGTGACTTCGCGGGCGACGTCTGTGCGGTTGGCTAGCTTGCCAGTCTTTGCTGCTTCTAAGAGGTTGGCGTCGGGCGGATCATCTGTGAGTGCGTAGGCGATCGAGTAGGCGAGCTCGGCTGGCCCCAGCATGCGCCGCCCGTGTGCGTCTTTTTCTCCACTGCCGAGCTCTGCGCGGTAGATGGCTCCGGGGCTGATGGCGATGGCGATCAATCCGATGCGCAGCGCTTCGGCGTTGCCACCCTCGGGCAGGCAATCGCGTATTAGCTGGCGATATTTCTCTGTGTCGGAGTCGCCAGGTGTGCGCTCGACGACCAGATCGAACATCTTGCCGATCGCGGCATCGAGCTGTGAGTCCGACGGTGGTTTATCGCTGACGACGATGCGGTGGAATTCCTCTGGGCTTTTCGGATGGCGCGGGCGGATGGGTTTGCCCTTCTTGTCTTTGGGCAACTGATCGTCGGGGATCGGCGGTAGGAGTTCGGCCATCGCAGCGGTGAGGTGTTTGTCGACGATGGCTTCTGCGTTGCGCATCATGGTGCCGAGCGTGGCCGAGTCGGCGAATGCGATTTCTGCAAAATCCCGCAGTCCCGCACGTTCCTCCATCGTGAACGGTTGTTTTACTTTTGCCAGGTGATTGTTCGGCCGGTTGTGGCGTCCTTTGCCAAGACCGATGCCGCGAATGACCATCGAGTCGAAGATGTGTGGACTGCGTTTCCACAGCCGGCTCGGTGACCAGGCTAGCTCATTGATCGACCCGTCGAAGAGGCGCTGGTGGTCGACGTAGTTGCCGTATTCGGGCGACTTGAGTTTCTCGTGAACGGAGGGGTGCTGGCCGACGGCGACTAGTTGTGATCCGATCCACTTGCTCACCTGCTCGCGCAGTTCCACCGTCGGTTGCGGTTTTTTCTCAGGTGGCATCTGGCCGAGTGCCAACTGTTCGAGCACGCGATTCCAAGTCGCGGCGGTCGTGGCATCGGTGAAATCCGGTCCGAGGGCTTCGAGCGATAAATCGCCTTTGGCCGCCTCACTGTCGTGGCAATCGAGGCAGTGCTGCTTGAAGAATACCTGAACCTCGGGTGCCGCAGCGGCGATGTTTGCTGCTGGGCAGAGAGGGAGGATAACGATTCTGAGAATGCTGGAGAGTTTCACTTAGGGGTTGTCAGGAAATAAGTCATACAAAAATGCGCAGGAATTTTAGCCAGCACCAAGGCAGATTTCAGCGATTATAGCGGGCTATTTGAGTTGGAAGCTAACGCGGGTGATGGCCAAAATAACCAGCAGATTGTAGGAGTTATTTACTGACAAGCCCTTAGTAGGTGCGCAAAGCCTAACGCGTCTGGTGACCGCTACAAGGAATCTGGTAGTCAAGAGGAGCCCGGTTGATTGAGGAATATGAGTGGAATGCATTCATGGGTTGGGTGTTGGTGGGGTCAGAATCGAGTCGGCTATGGAGATTCTGATTGAATAGCCGGTGGCAGATCACCGTCCTACACGTATGAAACTGCACCTCATTTGCGCGTTGCCGCTGTTCGCCTGTCTGTTGATCGGTCTACAGGATCGCGTCCGGGTGGCGGAGGCACCTGCCAAATTGGAACAGGGTTTTACTTGCGTTGTTTCGGCGCTTGCGGATTTAATCGGATCCGATGATCGACTACCGCCTGAAACGCCTCTTTAACGCCAAGTCTGGCCGCTGCTTTGATGTGGCGATCGACCATGGCTTCTTCAATCAACCTGGATTCCTCAGCGGGATCGAGGACATGCGCGTGGCGGTGAAGACGGTGGTCGATGCTGGCCCGGATGCGATCCAGTTGACGGTCGGACAGGCGCGGCATCTACAATCAATCCCCGGTCGGCAGAAACCTTCGCTGGTGCTGCGCACCGACGTGGCGAACATCTATGGCAAGGAGCTGCCATCGACGACCATCAGCGCGATGATCGATGAGACGATGTTGCAGGCGGTGCGGCTCGATGCCGCTTGTGTGTGCGTGAACCTTTTCCAAGTTCCGGGGGCGCCGGAGGTGCACACGCAGTGCTTGGAGAACATCCTCCGCCTCAAGCCTGAGGCGGACCACTACGGCATGCCGATGATGGTCGAGCCGTTGGTGTTTCAACCGAATGCGGAGGCCGGTGGTTACATGGTGGATGGGGATGAGGTGAAGATTTCGCACCTGGTGCGGCAGGCGGTCGAGCTAGGGGCGGATATCATCAAGGCTGATCCGACCGATGACCCTAGCGTTTACCACAAGGTAGTCGAGACCGCGGGAGGCGTGCCGGTGTTGGTGCGCGGTGGCGGCAAGGTGAGCGACGAGATTATTCTACAACGCACCGAGGCACTGATCGGACAAGGCGTTTCGGGGATTGTCTATGGGCGCAACGTGATCCAGCACGACAGTCCGGCAGGTATCACGCGGGCGCTGATGGCGGTGGTTCACGATGGTGTTAGTGCCGCGGATGCTTTGGGGATGGTAAGCGCATGAGCGATGTCGTCAGGGTTGGAGTCATCGGTGGCGGACTGATGGGGCGCGAGGTGGCGAGTGCATTCGGGCGCTGGTTCGCGATCACCGATAGCGAGGTGACTCCGCAACTGGTGGCGGTGGCTGATTTAAATCAGGATGCGTTGGACTGGTTCAAGGCGGTGCCGGGAGTGCGCCTGCTTACCCAAGACTATGCCGAACTGCTCGCGGATGATTCGATCGATGTTGTCTACGTCGCGGTGCCGCACCACTTGCACGAGAAGGTCTACATCGATGTGTTAGCGGCTGGCAAAGACCTGCTCGCGGAGAAACCGTTCGGCATCGATTTGGCTGCGGCGCAGCGGATTGCGCAAGCGGTGCAGGAGTCCGGGCGCTTTGTGCGTTGCAGCTCGGAGTTTCCGTTTTTCCCTGGGGCGCAGCGTGTTTTTAAATCGGCATCGTCCTGTAAACTTGGCCGTATCCTCGAGGTTCGGTCGTGTTTCCACCACAGCTCCGACCTCGACCCGACCAAGCCGACGAACTGGAAGCGCGACTCGACCACCTGCGGCGCCATCGGCGTGATGGGCGACCTCGGAATGCACGTTTGCCACGTCCCGTTTCGCCTCGGATGGGAGCCGAAGTCGGTCTATGCGCAGTTGCAGAAGGGGTATCCGGAACGTCCGGGCGGCAAGTGCGACACCTGGGACAACGCCTTGCTACACACGTGGATGGAGGTCGGCGGTGAGGACGTTCCGATGCGCTTCGAGATGAAGCGGATGGCGCCTGGGGAGACGGATTCTTGGTCGATCGAAGTGCTCGGCACCGATGGCGGAGCGAGGTTCAACACCAAGCAGCCGCGCACCTTGTGGCAGTTTTCCCGTGCGGAGGAGCAGGAGTGGCGGCAGACCGATCTCGGTTTCGGAACGCCTTTCAAGACGATTACTGGCGGGATTTTCGAGCCCGGGTTCCCGGATGTATTGATGCAGATGTGGGCGGCGTATTTTGCGGAACGCTCGGGCGTGCTGGGCGATCGCTTTGGCTGTGTCACTCCGGATGAGGCGCTCCTGAGCCACCGGCTATTTGCGGCGGCGCTGGAATCCCAAGCGGACGCGAGTGTGGTGTCGGTATGAAGCGTTCGGGCATCTTGGCGGCGGGCAACTGGATCGTCGATCACGTCAAGATGATCGATCAGTATCCACAACAGGACGCGCTGGTCTCGATCACCTCCAAGTCAGATAGCAATGGAGGCGGCCCTTACAATGTCTTGAAAGATCTCTCGCGGCTGGGGGTGACCTTCCCACTATACGGTGCAGGTCTGGTGGGCGACGATCCCGATGGCGCGTGGATTTTGGCCGACTGCGCCTCCCATGGGATCAACCGCTCGCAGATCGCGAGCTGCGATGCACCGACTTCCTACACCGATGTGATGACGGTGTCGGGTGACGGTCGGCGAACCTTTTTCCACCAGCGGGGAGCCAACGCCCTGTTCGATGGTCGCGATGTTCTCTTCGTCGATAGCCCGAAGATTTTCTACCTCGGCTACTTGCTATTGCTCGATGCGCTCGATCAGGTCGGGACTGATGGCTCCACTCCAGC
>JBLHKE010000036.1:0-20744 GCA_047619485.1 Verrucomicrobiales bacterium
GAACAGGATGGCCACGCCTAGCCACGGTTCGATCGAAGAAACCGCAAGGGCATCGATCAGGGGAATCCCAGCCAGGAGTCGACCGACGAATTGACCGATCCGCGCCGGATCCTCGCCCTTTAACCGGCGCAGGCAAACGCCGATCCACCCCAACATTACAATCAAGCAGATCCCAAAAGCCACACCACCACCCTCCAATGCCAAGGTCGCGACAGCAGCGAAGACTGGGGCGGCAATGAACGCAATCGCCACCAGTGACACGCCGCCACCCGTGCTTTCCCCGCGCGCAACAAAGGTCAGGCCGACGATGTAGAGAAACAGCGCCGCAGCCCACAACAAAACCAGTGGCTCCAGCCCGAAGCCCCCCACCGCAGCGGAGGCGGCAACCATGTAGAGGAACAGCCGACAACTTCCCATGACAAAGACGCCACCCTTCCATTTCTTATGCACGATGTCGTAGATCAAGATAGCAACGATCAGCGCGCCGATCCAGGCGACATAAGCCCCACTAAAAAACACCAACAACCCACCACCTAGGACCGCATAGACGAGACCGATCGCCCATACCGAAGCAACTCCGAAAACCCCTGCCGGGATCGGCCGCCCTGGACGATGCTCACGATCGAATTTCGCGTCGACAGCGTCGTTCAAGGTCGTTCCCGCCAGGTACAAGAGGATCGCCCCCAATGAGACCGGCAGGAGCCCGAGGCCTAGAGTAGCTCCAGCCAACACCCATGCCGCCAACACATTCGTCACCACGCTAGGCAAGTTCGAAACTCGCCCGAGATCTAACAGTGCTCGAATTTTTTTGTGCATGGGGTGGAGAGTAATGAACCCCACCCCGGCAGCATCGCAAGACCGTTCTAGCCCACGAGCCCGCGCCCGCGCATCTCAGCTAGGCACCATGCATACTCGCGCTCCAACTGATCGACCACATCACTCGAATGCATGGCCTGCGGCATCACCTCCCAAGTGTAGGTCTCCATCTCCAAGTGCTTGCAGAGCGAACGGTTCGCTGCCAGCGCATCCAGCACCCCCAAGAGATGGTCAGCCGTCGTGCCGAACACCAACTCAGGTTCGCGGTGCAGCGGGATGTGGAAGTGCACGCGCCACTCTTCACCTCGCTCCGCTGCTGCCATCGCGAGCGCATCGGGCAAATCTCGATAGCGCCGTAGCGGGCTTCCCCCGTCGCGCACGATGACCTGGTGCAAGTAAGTATCTTCCTGAAAATCTCCCAGACGCTCGAGCGCCTCATCGCTTGGCTTGAGAGTCAATGCTGAACTCAAATGCAGCTTGCTGATCATGATCCCGGCACTGGACAATCTCCCCAGCGCCTCTCTTGGGTCTTCGTACTCGATCGCGAGATGGCAGGTATCGTAGTTAACGCCGACGAATTCACGTAGCCGGTCGCCCTGCAGGTGATCTTCAAAAAAATCTAACGTCTCGGCGCTCGTCTCGAAAAGCCCCAGCGGCTCTGGCTCTAGTCCGAGATGAAATCTCTGCCCGCGGCGATCGCTCAGCACCTCGATGTGCTCGGCGCACACCTTGAGGTTCCGCTCGATCAGAGCCACATCCGCATTGAACTCCTTGAACGAGCCTGGCAATGTACTGACGCTCCCCTCGATTCCCTCTGGGATCATCTCCGCGAGCAAGTCGAACAATAGGTTGGTATAGTCGAGCCGCTCTGGGGTCGACCAATCCGGAACGTAGACCTGCTCCTTGACGCGCCCGCCGTGGAACCGCCCGTAAGGAAACCCATTGATCGTGAAAACGTAGCAGCCGTGGTCATCCATCCAGCGACGGAATGCATCCAAGACCCCATCGCCGTGCGCCAATTGCTCCGCAGCCTGCTGCCCGAGCCTCAGCCCGATCGCGTATGGTTCCTCCGGCGAGACCCGCTGCTTTACACGCAGTGTGTGATCGCGTAGGCCAGCGAAGGTCTCTTCCCAGGTCTCTCCCCGATGGATGTTTGTGCAGTAGGCGAGGTGGATGCCGTCGTTCAGTTCCATAGTTCGCGTCGCGCTTCGGAAAAGCAGAACGGGCAGTCAATGAAGACTGCCCGTTCTGGAAAATTAATTGCGGGGGCAGGATTTGAACCTACGACCTCCAGGTTATGAGCCTGACGAGCTACCGGGCTGCTCTACCCCGCGATTGAGATTGATCAATAGTTCAGGAGTTGGAGATTTCAAGGAGAAACTCCAAAGGTATCGGCTCTATTCTGCTGCCGATTCCTCGCTCGCGCTATCCTCGGCAGGTGCGTCCGCCGGCTTCGCCTCGTCGACAACCGCTTCGGTTACTTCCGCAACTGGCTCTTCAGCCTTCGCAGGAACCTTCTTAGCCGGAGCCTTCTTGGCGGCGACCTTCTTCTTGGCGGTCTTCTTAGCCGGCTTTTTCTTCTTAACGGTTCCGAGCGCGGCTTCCGCTTTCAGCTTTTCAGCAAGGCGCTTCAGGTAGTTCTTACGCCGACGGCGTTTGATGACTTTGTTGAGTTGTTGTCCCATTGAATAAAAATTGAAGGTGAATCGTAAATGGCCTCGCCGGACAAATCCGGGAGCTTCCGTTAGCGGAAAAGATTGCCTTACTAGGCTGTTTGAGGACAAGGATCAAGCGCGAATCCCCAAACCGGCTAAGATTTGTTAGAAAAATTGCTTGCGTGCCAGCGCTTACCAGTCAGAATGTAACTGTCTTAATAACTGTAAGTGACCGCTGGAGAGTCTCCGGATGTGCAGTGAAAGCCCCGCGTGGCAGCGAAGTTTTCGACTAGTTTGACACAAACCACTCAACCCATGTAGTTTATTTGCGGGTGACTGAGGGGGCAATTCCTCCTCATTTCGCAAAATGACCCGAATCTCGGGCAACGGAAAGAAGGATCCACCAACCTGACCCGCTAGGGACGCACCGCACCGAAAACGCGCCCCGCCAACTCTCTCCCGCAACTGCGGTGAAGATTCAAGCGTCTAAGGTTTCGTATGATCAGTCGATAATAGACTTTTCCCGAAAAGCCACAACTGCGTCAATCTTCCCCAATCTCCAATTTTTCTTGAGCCAAATCGATGGTCAAACAACACCAGATATCTAGACACTGCGCCCCCACGCAGCGATCCCTCCTGATGTCGCGGATATGCGCATCGTTTTAAAAAACCACGGGGATTTCGATTTAATTTTTTTTTCCACCCACTGATGAACGACACCAGCGAGAAAACTCAGAAACACGGCGGCAGACGGCGCCGCAGCCGCAGCCGCAACAAGAACGGGCGGCGCAACAACAACCAAAACCAAAATCAGAACCGGAACAACAATGGTAATGGTAACCGGAATCACGATCCGGATCAGCAGCACTACAATCGCGCTGACGACACGCCGACCGGCCCAGCGACCGATGAGGAGGGCCTGCTCGAGATTTCTGGCAAGGGTTTCGGTTTTCTGCGGGTGCCAGAACGCGCGTTCAAACCGTCCCCCAAGGATGTCTTTGTGACACCCGAGGTGGTTCGCAAGTTCGGCCTGCGGGATGGACTCTGGGTGAAGTGCGAAGCTCGCCAAGGTGGACGCGGGCCCCAATTAACCGAACTAAAGTCGCTTAACGGACGCCGCCCCGACGCTTACATCACCTTGCCAATGTTCGAGGAACTGAAGGCGATCAACCCCGACAAGCGACTTGTTCTCGAAACAACGGCAGATCGCCTGACGACCCGCACCATCGATATGATGGCCCCGATCGGACGCGGGCAACGCGGCCTGATCGTCGCGCCTCCACGCGCAGGTAAAACAACACTCCTGCAGCACATCGCCGAGGCCGTCGCCAAAAACCATCCACAGATGCACCTGATGGTAGTACTGGTCGACGAGCGCCCCGAGGAGGTCACTGAACTCACCCGCGAACTACCCGATGCGGAGATCATGTCGAGTTCGAACGACAGCGACGCGAAAGCGCACTGCCGCATCGCCCAGCTCGCCATCGAACGTGCCAAACGCCTCGTCGAGGCTGGCGAGGATGTGTTCATGTTGATGGACTCGATCACCCGTCTGGGCCGAGCCTTCAACAACGCCATCCGCGGCGGTGGTCGCATGGGCTCTGGCGGAATTGACAACCGCGCCCTGCTCATCCCACGCAAGCTGTTCGCCGCCGCACGCAACACGCGCCACGCGGGTTCGCTCACCATCATCGGCACCGCGCTCATCGATACCAACTCGCGCGCGGACGACGTGATCTTCCAAGAGTTCAAGGGCACTGGCAACATGGAGCTCGTGTTGGATCGCCGCATCGCCGAACAGTATATCTTTCCGGCCGTCGATATCTTCAAGTCGGGCACGCGTCGGGAAGAGCTGTTGCTACCACCGCACCAGCTAGAAAAAATCCACCTCATCCGCCGCGGCCTCGCCGGGCACAAACCGATGGAGGCGATCGAGCGCCTGCTCGGTCTAATGGGTAGGTTCCCGAGCAACGCCCAAATGCTACTCGACCTGAAACCGATGCTCTGATCCCCCCGAAAACTTATGCGCCCCCCACTCATTGCGCTCGCGGCGATCGCCGCCCTGCTCAGTACTTGTTCCCCCAAGCCCGAAATGCCAGCGGAACTGGCATCCCCGGAAACAGCTCTGGAGCTAGATTTCACAACGGCAAGCCAGAGCTTCCAAGAGAAAATCCAATCGCACCTCGATCTGCTCAAGCTCAGCGACAAGGTCTCGTCTGCAATTGTAAATCCGCACCCGCCAGCGGGGATGGAGGAGATCGTCTATATCTTCCACGGTTTCGGCAGCGAGCGCCTCGCCCAGCCAGCGATGCGTCGGCTAGGGAACAAGTGGCCGGCGGTCAGAGGTGAGACAAGCTGGATCCCATGGGACAAAATCCCAAATCAGAGCTCGACCCGGCCAGGAATCTTCATGAGCGCCTACGCCGCCGAGAAATTCCGGCTCACCCTTTGGATCGACTATTCTGCCAGTGACCTCTACATTTGTTACTCCGGCCCAGCTTAGGAAGCCAATGAAACAGCCCAAACTCGAGGATGGGCTCCAAGTTTGTCCCAATTGGACGCAAATAGGCGGGACAAGGTCATCACGTCCCCGTGAGTCCCTGCCCCGCCCCAGCGTTCCTAGCAGTACGTTTGTGTTGTTAGAGTTTCAGTCTAACTAAATTGCTTGTCCCCGGTTATGGGTGCGCGGTCTTTGGCGGCTTCTTATCCTTGTCACCGAGCATGACCTCACTGAGGCCAAAGATAGGTGAGTAGATTGCGTAGACGAGGAAGCCGACAAGTGCACCGAGGAACAGGATCGTCACCGGCTCCATCACCTTGTCGATCTGGTTCGCGATGGAATCGAGTTCATCCTCGTAGTCGTCAGCGATCTCATCTAGCATCTCCGTCGCCGAACCGGTCTCGCCGGCGATGTCCATAATACCGCAAATCGTGCGACCGTCCGATCCTAGCCAATGCGACTCCATGAGGAAGCTCTCCTGCATGCTCATCCCGTCGACGATGTGCTCTTTGATGTTTGCGAAAAAGTTCTTGTAGTAAAAATGCGGAGCACTCTCCGAGGTGATCTGCAACGCCGTACTGATTCGCACTCCCGACTCGAGCAGGAGCGCTAGGCAGCGGAAGCTGACCGCTGCGGACGACATGCGGACGATGCCGCCTAGGGAGGGAGTGTGGATGCATACTTTCTGCATGCCGCGCTTCTTCATGAGTTTCCCCCAGTTTTTGAACAGGATGTAGAAGAAGATGACCGGCGCGAGGAGCAGCCACGGGTAGGCGATCAGGTTGTCGGATAGCTTCATCATGATCCGCGTCGGAAGCGGCAAGGACGCTCCGAGGTCGCGGTAGAGATTGGACACCGCCGGCACTAGCGTGTAGGCCATCACGATCACCACGGCCAGCCCGAGGAAGGTGACGATGCCTGGATAGATCATGCCCTTCTTAAGCTTCTTGATGATCGCAACAGTCTTCTTCTGCGAGTCACCGATTTGCTTGAAAACCTCGGGGAGTCGGCCGGATTCCTCACCTGCACGGATGAGGGCGATGTGCTCGCTACCAAAGGCATCAGGAAACTTCTCCATCGCGTCAGAAATCTTCTCACCGATCGAGATCTGGTGGGAAACCTCAGCGATGATGCCGCGGTAGCGGGCGGATTTGACGCGGTTTGCCTGTAGTTCGAAACTCTTGATCGTTGAGATGTTCCGCTCAAGGCATCGCGCGACACCACAGAAGAGCGCGGCGCGGTCATCGAGGCCACCGCTCTTGCCGGTGATTCGGGTAATGGTCTCATCAAGGCCACCGAGATTGGTCACTTTGGCATGCTCGTTCGGGGCCTTGCCGGCGCCTGAGATGGCTTTCTCGTCTGTGTCGGTGTCCACCATCAAGGTGGTCTTCCGACCCGTATACATATTCTCTAGCGAGACTTTTTTTAACATGGTTACTGCTGGCTTAGGATTACTGGGAGGCACCGGCCGCTGAAAACCGGAACCCGTTTGTGTGTTTGTGTTTACTGAGTCGTGACTATGGCCGGTAGCTGTGCCGATAGACTTTGAGTGGCCCGATGGTGCGGGTGTCTTTCTGTGACGCATCAGCGGTGTCTGGCCGAGTGCCCCAAGTGCCAGGGGTCCACGCGACAGCGCCTTCCGACGTGTAATACTCGAGCGAGAGCATTACGACTTGGGGGTTGCCGATCTGCGGCATGTCGACAGTTTCCGCCGTCGTTGGTGCGCGATAGCTGAAGGCTTTCACCATCGGATCCGGCGGAAGAATTCCGGCGATGTCAGCAGGCGCGATACCAAGCTGGTAGAGGTGGGCAGCGTTCTCGATGATGTTGGTCGCCCGGTTCACCCGCAGGTGCGATCCCTCCTGTTGGAGCATCGTCAGGCTGAGGACGCAGGCGGCACCAACCCCGATCATGAGGATCGACGAGGCGACTGTTACTTCGATCAGGGTGTATGCGGCGCGGGAAGCGTGTTTGTGAAGGGTTGTTTTCATCGGATTTGCTCTCGGATCAGCCTCATGGATTGTAGGAATAGCTCTCTAGCCAAACGTTGCGTGGCACCAGGTTCGGTAGATCCTTCGCGTCTGGTTCGGGCTCGAGGAGAAAGCGTCGATCCGAGTTGTTGTGGCACCAGATTCCGCGGTCGCTCATCAGGCCGCCGTAGATTGTCACTTGGCTACCGGAGACCTTGTGCTGCAGCTTAAGTTCGGTGTTTTCACCGAGCAGGATCAAGCGCCAGGAAGTGCTGGGAAGCGAGTCCATCCATCTAATGTTCAGGCGCAGACGGCTGGTGCTCTGATCGCTAGCGATCTCTTTCTTGGCTCCGACAACGAGGCGACGATTGTTGCTCCCGTAGAGTTCGACAGTCGCCAGGTTGTCGCCTGAACCAGCCTCCTGCTCGAGGACAATGACGAGTGCGGTTAGGTCTGCCGCCGCCAAGTAGTCAGCATCGGTCGTCTGTCCAATCAGGCGAACCTTGGTAGTATCGTTCTTGATGTGAACCTTCTTCAGATACGCGTTGCTGAGGTCAATTGTCAGGGTGCCACTACCAGTTCCAGTGACGCCTAGTTGATCGATTGCAGTCCTCCCATTCGCAGTCACGTCGTTGTTCGGGTAGCGGAGGTGTAAGGAGTTCACATCATTGGTCTCGTTGACGACCAGGCTCGACCTGCCGTCGAATCCGAGACTGCTAGCGTTCTGGCCACTCGAAACTGGCTTGAACGGGAAATTGCTCGGCCGGAGCACAGCATTTGAGGTATCTTCGATCGAGTGGGTGCCATATAACGATGACATCACAGCGTAGGCTTTCGTTCGAAAGCGCTGGTCACTTGGCGTCTGCCCGATCATATCCGGGCGCCACAACACAGTCCGCCCGTTGACGAGTATATTGCCGCCAAAACGGAAATTGCCAGGCGTGATCGTCGGGCGGTTCAAAGTCAATAGGTCACCCGACAGGATCGGGGAGCGGCTGCGCAGGAAGAAGTCGCGCTCGATTAGGTTCTCGCCGGTGCCGAGCTTGATGCGGAAAGTTTTCGAGTAACTTTTCCCATTCGAGTAACTGAAGCGGTTGGCGCGACCATCCGCAAAGTTCGTCTGCAGCGGGGCCTCGAGCCAAGAGTCAATCTGGACGCGCTCGACGATGTCTGGCTGGCTGGGATCGAACGCCGGGTTAGGATCGTTTGCACCGCCAGGGTTGTAGGGAGTCGCCGCTGAGGACTCGTCTGTAGCGGGGTTGTTCATGTCCCACGACGAATGGGTGGCTCCGACTCGATACAGGTACTCCTCTGCTAACTCGCGCGAATTCTCAAGCGCGACCCGGCGGCGCATCGAGTCCTCAGTGGCCGCAGAATAGATCGTGCGGGCATTGACAAGGCTGACCCATGCGGCGATTCCGATCGTGCTGGCGGCCATGAGCATCAAGGCCACGAGCATCGCGCTGCCGCTCGATCGGTTGGATTCGGTTCTGATTGCAATCGTTGCTTTCATCGGTTTGGAAGGGTCAGTTGAAGGGTTGGAGGATTCCCACTTACATCGTTGGGAACATCGGGAAGGTGAACATGTAGCTTGTCCGCCCCCCCATCTGATAGTAGGTCGCCCCGAGGTCGCTGCCCCCAGCCGGTTGCACCTTCAGCGAGTCTCCATCGATCTCCGCTGAGGCAGGATCTGGCCACCACATGAAGTAGAAAGGCTCCTGCTTGGCGATGCGGAATTTGTCGTAGCCGTCATCGTTGTTATTGCCAGGCAGGATCCGAACGTCTCGCTCGAGGCAGACGGCGAGCGGGGTGAACGTCGCCCCGAGATTGTCTGGATAGAAAACGTCATAAACATTCGTCAGATAGCTTAGCGAATACCGGCGTATGGTCGCATAAGTGCCCCGTGGAGCGATCGTGATGTTCTGGATGTCGATCTCCCAAATCGATAGCACGATCTGGCGGTTCGGACGGTTGCTGCGTGCTGGTAGCAACATGTAGACCGAGAGATTCTGAGAATTGATGGCTCCCTTAGAAGTGTCATTGCCAGCTGACGTGTGAATGCCAGCCAAGAGTGGCTCCGACGATTCGAGTGCGATCCTGAAGGCCTCCGGCGTATCGATCATTTTGCCGTCATTTGCCACCGGAATATTCACCTGCGACGGGCGTGCAGTGCTGAGCCCCTCTCTGCCGAGGCAGAAGACGGCGCTCGCCTGGCCGAGGTCTTCATAAAAGGTATCCCTCATCAGGTCTGCCGTCGTCGCCCGCCCGTAGTTCGGCGCGAAGTAGGCATCGATTTCGGTCACCCCCTCGGGCTTGCCATAGAAATTTTCTGCAGCAGCCCCTCCAATCGTAACCGACCCGTAGGTGACGCCGATACGCTGTTGCGCGGTGATCGCCTGGTAGCTCAGGGCGCCCACGGTAAAAACCATCGTGCTGATTCCTGAGGCCACCACCATCTCGAGAAGTGAAAATGCTCGACGCAGGCCGGGGTTCGATCTTGCTGTAATGAGATCCGTTTTCATGGCTGTAAGTGAAAAATCTAGTTTGGATTCAGTTGAGGGAGACTTGCCGGGGCGCCCTCCTTGTCGGACGCCCCGGTCGAGGTTGGTTCCTTATCGGCGAAACAAACCGAACGGCGAAACGCGCTTTGGCTTATTCGGTTGGGACTGACGCTCTTCGCCGTCCTCATCGTCTTCGTCTACCTCATCTTCGACAAATTCATCCTCACCTCCGATCGAGTTCTCTGTCTCCGCTACGGCTTCGAGATCGTCTTTTTTGGACATCGTCACGAACTGTCCACCCGAGCTGGCACTACGGCCAGGGAGGACGAAGGAGACGACCGGATCAAGCTCGATTGGAATTGGGAGTTTTCGCGGCGAGTCGACGACCTCCTCGTCAATCCAGGTCAGCTCGACCTCCGTGTCAGTGATCTTGGTCACCTTGAGGATATCGGTCTGGTTCTCGATCACCTGCGGGACGATCGCCCCCTCTTTGAGGACGAGATCGCCGACGAGCACGCGTGCGACTCCCACCCGACCGGTCACCTTCAAGCCTTGGAAGACTTTGCGGATGCGGCTCTCTTCGCTGTCACCTTCGAAATTACCTGGGATGTCCTCGCGGATAGCGATGGTGGTAGCGAAAGGGTTGCGGTCCCCAGAATCGACCGCAGCGGGAATCCGCTGGCTAGGTAGGGTTCCGATATCACTCGCGCTCTCAGCGCGTGCTTCTACCGACCCGAGGGCGACAGCGAGCAGCGTCATGGCTGTTTTGATACTCTTTTTGATTTTCATGATTCGTTCTTACTTAGAGGTTACAGAGGCAAGTGGCACCTCAGCGTTCAGTTCCATTTTCACTTCATTCCCCTTCTGCCCCTTGGTGATGCGGCAGCTAGAGACGCGGCTGGTAGGAAGGGAGCTTTCGAGGGAGCCCATCCAGGTTAGAAGTTTGTGGTAGTCGTCCTCGAAGGTCACCCGTGCCCGAAGGGCGCTCGGGATCGTGCTCCCCTTGAGCATCTTAACTGGATCGAACCCCTGCTTGAAGATGACTAGCTGATCCTGTTTTAGTTTCTGGACGAACATGCGCTCGGCATCAGTATCCGTTTTCGTCTGCATCAGGTATGGTTGCCACTCGTCGAGATAGTCACGGAGCCCCTGGGACTCACGCGTCTTCTTATCGAGGTCGAGTTGTGCCTTCTTGCGCCCCTTGTCCGCGGAATCCGCCTTGGAGGCTGCCGCTTCCTTCGCGTCGTTCGCGGCGGAGGCCTTGTTCTTCATCTTCATCGTCCCGAAGGCCATCAGTCCGATGATCATCGAGAGCACGACACATGCGATTTGTTTGTTATTCATCGTTCTTGTTGTTCTTTGCTGTTAGGTTTTGGCTGTAGCTCTCGTTCCAGAGCAAGGTGGCTTCATAGGCGAGGCTCCCCTGCCCGCTGCCGCGCGTCTGCTGCGCGCCGTAGGTACGGTAGCCGAGTGAGAGCAGGGCGCTCTCCATGCTCTCGATCTGTGCGCGATCGTTGGTAAGGCCCTCGTAATTCACCGCTAAGCGGATCTGCTTCGGGTCGGTCGCGTCACGTGTCAGGCCGAGTTCCACAACGGAGCCTTTCGCATCGACGCTGTTGGCGACGGCTACGACGATCGGCTGGAATGAACGGGAACCTTCGATCCATCCGAGGACGTCGCGGCCACGGGTTTCCTCACGCTTCACGGTCTCTTGCTTAGCTACGATCTCGCCACGGACACGGATTTCTAGCGACTCGGTCTGGGCAAATTCCTTGGCGGCCTCATTCGAATCTTTCGTGTTCATGAGGAACATCAGATTGAGACCGACCGCACCTACACAGGCGAGGTAGAAGGCGATCGGCAGGGCGCTGGCAACCGCCGGGAGCGGTGGCGCAACGTCAGGACGCTCGGTCTTCAGGTCGTGACATACTTTTGATTTTGTATCCATTGTATTGCTTCTTTCTGCTAGGAATTAGTGCTGTTTGATTAATGACCAAAGCTGGTCGGGCTGGCTGACATCGCTGAAACGGCGGCCATTGAGTCTGGATTCGAGCAATGCTTTGACCGGGGTTGCAGTGGCATCCCCCATGAAGATGATCTGCGCATCGCTACCTGCATTGTCGATGAGCGGGGTGATGATCTTGATCACCGGTTCGACATCATCCTCGGTGTATAGGCTCGTCCGCGAGCGGAGTTCCAGCCACTGATCGTCGTTAGTGGTCATCGCGACGACCGAGCCCTCGCAACACACGACCATCACGACCTTGCCGAGCGCCTGGTCAGGCGACTCATCCTTGAACTGGCGGCGCGCGATGTCGACCTGGTCGATACAGTCCATCAGCATCGCATATGGCCCGCAGGCGATGCGCCCGACGTTGATACCGACCGCCTTCATCAAAGTCTCGACCTGGTTTACGAAATCCTCGTCGACGGCGAGCAGCACGCTGGTGTTACTCTCGGGATTGTGATTGACCGCGTAGCGCTTTCCCTTCTCGGCCTTCGTGCCGAGGGCGGCTTTCGGATTGGTGCGGATCGCCTCCACAGCCCCTTTCTTACGGGAGAGGTTGGTCTCCAGTGTGATCATAAAGCGGTTGTTCAGCGAGACACCAATCCAGGCTTCGTCCGCCATCGATTTCCACTCCTCTGCCATATCGGTGATGATCTCTTTAAAATCACCATCCATCGCGCCGCTCTCACCGAGATCACCGCCCTTTTCGATCGCACGCCATGAGACGGAATCGCGGCCGATGTTCAGGAGCACGGAGCGCTTCTTCGGGAAACGCTTGGACCAACTCGCAGAGGAGTCGTCGGGTTCGGGGCGGAAGGCCGCGAATGTTAAAACGTCTTTGATGTCCTTGCCTGTCATTGTTCTTGATATGGTTTGTAGTTGCTAGGTTTTGCTGCTGCTGTTTTTTGGAAATCGCTGGAGGGCTAAATCGTGTCTTTCTCGAATTCGAGGTACTCGGAGATCTCGCTTGTGGTGAAACCGGTCTGCTTCTGGTCAGTCGGCGTGTATCCCTGCTGGCGGCGGTATTCGAGGCTTGCCTCGAAGCTGATCATCCCGCGCTTCTGTCCGGTCTCGAGCTCCTGGTCGAGTTTCTTAAACTCGCCACGGCGGATGAGGTTGCAGACGGAATCGTATTGAAGCATCATCTCGTGGGTAGCGAATCGCCGGTTCTGAACCTCGTCTTTCATCAGGCGCTGGCAGAGGATCATACGGAGGATGTCCGCAAGCGTGTCCTGCGCGGCCTCGACCCGCTCTTCTGGAATCAGTTTGAGGAAACGCTGCACTGTCTGCGCAGCGCTGGAAGTGTGCAGCGTTGCGACGACCACGTGACCAGTCTCTGCTGCCTGCATCGCAATCTCCGCAGTCTCCGCATCACGGATCTCACCAATCATGATGACGTCTGGAGCCTGACGCAACGAACCGCGCAGGGCTACTCCGAAGTCCATGTCGTCCGCCCCCATCTCGCGCTGGGACACCAGCGTCGGGATCCCGGAGGTCGGGTAGAGGTATTCGATCGGGTCCTCGAAGGTAATCATGTGCTCGCGACGTCGCATCGCACGGTGCATGTTGAGTGAGGCAATCGTCGTCGTCTTACCAGAGCCAGTAGCTCCGCAAATTAGAAACAGTCCGTTCTTGGCCTGGAGGAAGGCCTTGATCGCCGCTTTCGGCACCTCGATCTCTTCCACGCTCGGGATGTGGGCAGGAAGAAGACGCATCACCCAGCGGTGGCGCCCACGGGTGACCATGCGGTTCACACGGAAGCGGTGCGGTCCGATGACGTAAGCGTAATCTGCGCAACCGGGTTCCACCGGGAGGGTCTCCTCGGGCTGATAGACGAACTGATCGTATACCAACTCACCGTTGTATTTATAGGCGAGTGGCTCCCAGGGTGTGATGTAGAAATCACTGATGCCCGATCCTTCGGACACTTCGCATATCCGTCTTCCAAGTGGGGTCTGGTCGGTTACTCCTTGCATTGTATTCTTATGTTCGTTTTTTCTCGTTGTGTTGGCTGTGCTCAAGCAGCGACCGTGATCTCGGCTCTTGCACAAAAATTCAGTTCCCGCGCTCCAGGTTCTCCGTCGATCCTCATCACCAGACGCTGCACCTGCGGATCCCAAACCACACGTGGCTCATCGGTCGCAGCCTGCTCGGCCGTTTGCATCGTCGAGCCGAGGCGAGGATCGATGTCCGCCCCACCCGCTTTGAGAGTAGCAATGATCGGCTCTACTCCACGAATACCAGCGAGACATCCCCCGCTTCCTAGAAAGCCGCTGATCTCGTCATTCAGGTCATCAACCGCTTCGCAGAGCGTATTCACCCTAGCCTGAGTCGCCCAAGCGCCGGCGGCCACGAATGCGACGACGCCAAGACCAAGCATCGTTACCCCCTTCATAAGAAGGTGCGATTGCAGGAAATGCTGACAAATCAGCTCTGTGGACGTGGTTTTCAAAGGTTTCACTACGGCGCTGGATCATTGCTGATCCAGCTAGGCCTTGTAATTCCTTTACTATATGGAAATTATTAACCTATCGCAAGTAATTTTTATTGTAATTATGTAAATTATACTAACTCTTGTTTCTGAGCCACGCAAGCGGCCATTAGGAAGGAACTTCCTCCGCGATCAGCCCGCGTCTGCACCTCTCGGCTCCTAACCTTGGTTTGCTCAAGTAGGATTGACATCTCGACGCCCCCCCCACGGTGAACCCAGCTTTCGAGCAGATCACAGACTTTAGAATCCTTGTTTGAGGTAATTAAATCCCCAATTCCGGCGTTTTCGCTTTTCCCCGCCCTCAGCAAGAACCCCTAAGGCTTATGAATTACCTTATAATATTTAGAATAAACAGATAATAATATAACTCATTACTTGTAATATCATAATTTTCATAATATATATACACACTCTACTCGCTGCTCATGAGAAAAACTTTATGAGAATTTATTGAAAAACCACACTAACAACAAAAACCACAAAGAGAAAATGAAGACGAAGACTACACAAGGAGAGCGACTCGATCGCACTGCGTCCTTCAAGAGGTTCGGAGTTCAGCGCAAAACGGCGATGGCTGTGATTGCGGTGACCCTAGCCGGACTTGGAGGAACATGCTTGGCGAACCCAAGCAACCGCCTACTAGAAACCTCACCTGCCTATGAAGACGCGGCGGTTGGCCTGCGTAGCGGAACTGCGAGAACTTATGAATTCAACCGCGCCTCACTGCGCGATGTGTTGAGATTCCTCGCGGACGACGCGGATGTATCATTCATCGCCCTCCCAGAGGAGGGACAAAACACTGCCAAGCTGGTGACCTTCTCGCTGAAGGCCAGCCCATTCTCAGCACTCGAGATCGTGGCACGTAACAATGGCATCGCCCTTGTCTATGAAGAGGGTATCTGGCACATGCGCCCGCTCGATGACAAGCAGCTCATCGCGCGCACTTACAACATTCGCTACAACACCACCGAATTAAACAACACGTCGGGCGGCTCTTCATCGAGCAGCGGCGGAATCGGTGGTGGTGGCGGCTCCTCCAGCAGCGGCTCCTCGGGAATCGGCGGCGGCGGAGGCGGAAGCTTCGGCGGCGGTTCATCTGGCGGCGGCGGAGGCGGAGGGATCGGGCTCGGTCTTCAGGGCACTCAGAACGTGTTCGAAAACACTGCAGACGAATTGATCGAATCGATCGAGGGGCTCATCGGTATCGCCACGACCGGCTACAACGCCAACCGCGCAGCCAATGCTTCCGTCGGGAACTTTCCCCCACTCCGCGTCAACGCAGGTGGAACGATACCAGCAGCGACCAGCGGTGGTCCTGGAACCTCCGCTAGCGCAGCCAGCGGCCAGGTTCTCTGGAACTCTGACAACAACGGACTCTACGTCGTGGCGACCCGCCAGCAGCACCAGTGGGTAGAAGGCTACATCGACATGTTCGACAAGCCACAGCCGCTCATCGCCGTCGAGGTGAAGTTCTTCGAGACGACCAAAGACCCTAGCCGCCAACTCGGCGTTGACTGGTCGGGCGTCATGGATGGCGGATACGACTTCAGCCTCTCGGGCCTGCAGCTCAGCGATATCAACCTCGACCGGATCGGTGACACCATCGCCCCACAGACGGCGATCTTGAATGCCAACGACATGAACATCAGCATCAGCGCGCTGCTCAAGGATCGCGAGACGACCACCGTCTCCTACCCACGTGTCCTTACTCGCAACAACCGCGAGGTGTCGATCCAGAGCGTCGTGAACCAGCCGGTGCTCGCCGCGACTTCTACTAGCAGCGTCACCACCGGCGGTGTATCGGCCTCCTCAGTTTCCTACCTACCAATCGGCACCAGCATCAACGTGCTGCCGAAGCGCATGGCTGACGGACGCATCCAACTCCAAGTGCTGATCACGATCTCGAGCATCATCGGCTCTGAGATCATCGACGGCAACAGCTACCCGGTCGCCACGACCCGCCAGTTCAGCGCACCTCTCGAGGTCGAGTCCGGCTGGACGCTCGCCATCGGCGGTCTCGACGAAGCCAATGAGTCCGTTGGAGGTTCCGGCCTTCCGCTCCTCAGCCGCATCCCGATCGGTCGCCACATCTTCGGCAACACGACGCAATCGCAGACTCGCAAGAATCTGATGATCTTCATCACTCCCACCCTCCTCGACGTGCGCAGCGGCGGACTGACCGAAGAGCCAATCTCGACGATCCCTCTCAGGGGTGGCACTGAAATGGTTGTCGAAGTCCCACGCATCCGCCCTGACGGTACGCTCGTCGGCGGTGTAGAAGGAGTTGGCAACGCCATCAAGTGGATGGAACAGGAATACCGCCCGCTCGAGCAGCGCGTGGTGGAGCACCGCAATAACAAGAGCGACCGCGATCTCATCAACCGCCTGATCAACACTGTCAACGTCCTTAACGGACAGGTGAACGATATGGCGAGCGAGAGCCCAGAGGACGCCTCCATCCTCGAAGTTCACGAATGGAGCCTCGACAACCTCGAGAAGCGCATGCGCAAGAGCCGCCGCTCGATATTTAAGAGCAAGCTCAGCCGCTACAACCACAACAGCGTCCTCGACGAGTAATCGTCAGGCATCACACATACAGACCGACATTTTCTCGGACTGGTAAAACAGTCTCCTTGTGTGGTGGGGTCTCGGGTCTTCGGACTCGGGGCCCCATTTCTGTTTTGGATCTAGCCCCGCTCCCCATCGCCGCGCCGCATCTGGAACGGTACCGAGCGGGTAATCGCCAACACCAGACTCGAGAAGCGATTTCCTCCCTTCCCTACCTCATCCACGATCTTGTCCACCGCGCAGCGGTCATAGTATTCCAGACCGCGCCCCAGGGCGTAGGTGAGCATCACCTCACTCAAGGCTCGCGTGAACTGCTGCGACTGCTTCTCGACGAGCACTTGCCGCAGCGATTCTGCCCCGGTGATCTCCTCCCCGCTATCTAGCACTCCCGACGCAACAATCGGCTGGCCATTGTCCTCAGTGCGCCACCGCCCGATCGCATCAAAATTCTCAAACGCTAGACCGATCGGATCCATCAAAGCGTGGCACGCAGCACAGTTCGGATCTTCCCGATGTTGCTCCAACTTCTGCCGGATCGTCCCGCTCAGCTCGCTTTTGCCATCCAGTGGCGGGATGTTCGCAGGTGGATCCGGAGGCGGTGTGCCGAGGATGTTGTCTAAAATCCACTTACCTCGCTTCACCGGCGAAGTCCGGGTCGGGTTCGAAGTCAGCGTCAGAATACTAGCGTGAGTTAGCACACCGCCCCGCTGGCTCCCTTTAAGTGACACCTTCTGGAACTCCTTCCCACTGACACCATCGAGCCCGTAATGTTTCGCCAACAGCTCGTTCGCAAACGTGTAATCGGCCCGCAGAAACTCTAAAATGTTGCGATCACTTCGAACCATGTCGGCAAAAAATAGCTCCGTCTCCTTACGCATCGAGTCACGCAGTTCTACATTGAACGATTTGAATCGTTTGCGGTCGGGATTGACGAGTGCCAGATCGCGTAGCTGCAACCACTGCCCAGCGAAATCCTCAGTGAGCGCCCAAGCCTTCGGGTCGGCCAGCATGCGCTTGACCTGGGCATCCAAGTTCTTACGCAGGGTGTTGGAGCGGGCTTGGTTCACAAGCTCGTCGTCCGGCATGCTACTCCAAAGGAAATACGAGAGCCGCGAGGCGAGGGCGAACTCGTCGATCTGGTACACAGCGGCTGGATTGTTCGGATCTGGCTGGAGTTCGTTGCGGAACAGAAAATTCGGTGACACTAACACTCCCACCATCGCCAACTTGAGCCCCCGTTCGAAAGCGTAATCCCCCCCGCCCAGTGCACCAAGTTTTGCCAATTCGAGCAAGCGCCCAACCTCGTCTTCTCGCACCGGCCGCCGGAACGCGCTCGACGAGAATTTCTCCAGAATTTTCCGCGCGGCGGCACCCCGGTCGATCTTGCTAGGATCCTCCGGCAACCAGGCCTGGTGGAACTGCGGCAGCTGCGGCTCTTTGTATTCGTCTGGTCCGATGATCTCGATCCACTCAACCAACAGGTTGCGATCACGGCGGTTCGTATCCTTCGCCGAGGGGTCATAGAAATCATTGACGAATTCAGCCGCAAGCTGAAGCTCACCTGGTTCCAGCTGGACTTTCTGCTCGAAATCTTGCCCACTCTCAGGCGTATTTTTCACGTCGAAGGTCTTCAGCCGCCTCGAGCCGGCCATTAGGGTCATCTTCGCAGCTTCCTGGCCAGCCTGGTGCGCTCCCGCCCGCACCCGAACAGTATAAGTGCCGCTCGATCGCACCTTGTGACTCACCCCTACCTGCCCATTCGTCGCCAGCACCCGGTGGCTTCCACCGTCGCCGCCACCACGCAGTTCCCGCGCGGCGTAGCGTCGCTTCATCGGCGCAGGCTTTTTTGTTAGGATCGCCTCATCCATTATTTTCTCTGCGGCAGCTAGATATTTCTCGAGCAACACGGGTGAGATCGACAGGACGTCACCGATATTGTCGAACCCATATCCAGAATCATCTGGTGGAAAATCCGCCGCCGGTTGAAAATTGACTCCGACCAGATCGCGGATCGTGTTGTTGTACTCCTGCCGGTTGAGGCGCCGGATTGTCACCCGGCCAGGATCCGGGTTGGAGCAATCGACGTAGAACACCTCTTGGTCGATCCAGGTCGCGATGATTTTTCGCTCCGCATCGGTTGGTTGGTTCTTTTTCTTCGCAGGAGGCATGACCTTCGCCTCAACGTGATGCATCACCTCTTTCCAAGTGCGACGATCGAGCATCATCTCTTCGTCGCTCTCCCATTCGTCGAGAACGAGCGCCCCCTTATCCGTCCCATCACCGTGGCAATCGAAGCAGTAGTTTTCCAGCAAAGGCCGGACATCTTTGGCGTAATCGTATTCGGAGGCCGACTTCGCCTGCTTTAATACACTGCCGAGTATGCGAGAGCCGTCGCGAACGCCCCCCCCATCAGCAGCAACCGTCATCCCACTATTCATCAGAACAAAAATGACAGCAAAGGCTCCGCCGAGAATCACGGTGATGTTTAGGAGTACGAGGTTCGGTTTCATCTACGTAAGGAATTTGCTTACCATGGCTCGAATCTTACAGAGGGTGAAAAAAAAATCGGTGAAATTCACAACGCTTACGGAGCTCTCGCGAGCCGAGTATGCCCAATAAAGCCCTGTAAATATGCTCATTTCGGTTAATTTAATTCCCCTAGCAATTAAGATAATTTTAATAATTATAAGAATCAATGCCAAAATCGGCTTGCAAAATTATGAAAATTATCTTAATTGTAGATATCTATGGAAAAAGAACTGAAACCCAAACCTAGAAGGAATAGCGCGTTCTCTTTAATCGAGTTACTCATCGGGGTCGCCACCATCGCCGTCCTCGGCGCAGTCGCGGTCGCTTTTTTATCAAATAGCAGAACCAGTCTGACGGCCTCAAAGCTGGAACAAGATGTTTCGCGCCTCAATACCGCAGTAAAGATTTTCGTCGCCAACGGTGGTGACCTCAGTGGCATCGCGACTGGCAACGAAGTGTTGACCGAACTCAAGAAGTCTGCCAATGCAGAAGGTCAGAAAAAGATCGTCGGTGTCCGTGGCACCTCGATCGACAACCGTCTTTACGGGATCGATCCCAGCCACCCGCGGGGCAACAACGCCCTGCTCGATCGTGCCGTATGGAAGGAGCAACTCGGAAGGTTCGTCATCGAAAAGTCCTCTGTCGGCATCGAGGAGTTCGTCTACGAGAAAGGTCTCGCCCACGTCGACTTTGGAACCCAGAAGTTCGAAAAAGAGAACGATAACGATCGCGTCCGCCAGACGAAGCTTGTTTACAACGACCAAGAAGGTTGGGTATGGGTGGTTCTCGATCGCAACTACGTGACCGGAGCCGGTCCACAGTCACTCCCCGTCCTCGAAGCACCGACGCTCGGTGCCTCGGGCGGTTCCGGCGCAGCGAACACTTCGCGCCTGACCGCCCCGATCATCAGCCCGGACTCGGGCACCTTGCCGCTGGCATCGTTCCCTCTCCAAGTCACAATTGCTAAGAGCCCGTCCGATCCTGAGGACGCCTCGGTTCAGTATTCGATCGAGCCCAACATCTGGATCACCTACAGTGGTCCGTTGCATGTCGAACCAGGCACGACGATCCAGGCCTTCACGACGCATGCCGATTCCTCGTGGGAGAGCAGTGAAGCATCCGCAGCCAACTACAACAACATCGCCGAAACTCTCGAGATTGCTTTAAGCATCCCTAAAAACCCGCTCACCTACGCCGAAGCAGGCGGAGAGCTCGAGCCCGGCAACTACACGCCGGTCGCGGCGCTTGAGCCGATCACCGTCTCGCTGCCAGCATCGTCCGAAATCCCGGACAAGTATGAGAACAGCGACAACTTCCGCGTCCTCTGGACCCTCGACGGCAGCGACCCGCTCACCTCGGAGAGCAGCCAAGACGGAAGCAACTTCTCCAACGGTTATTTGGAGGATTCGATCGACTACACGCTCCCTGTTTGGGACGGCGCCTCGCTATTGCCTATCCAGATCGTCGCCAAGTCGACCAATGCCACGCTGGTGACCAACTCCAACGTCCACACGGCGAACATCAACATCAACCCGACCGATCTCCCGGCACCGACTTTCACTCTTCTCGCTGTCGATTACGTCGAGCCCGTCGAACCGGAGACGGAGCCCCCTCCAGTTTCTGACGATGAGGAAGGCCTCAGCGGTGGTCACATTGACGTCGATACAAGCACCTTCATCGCGAAGATCGGGAAGGGCGAAACTGAC
>JBLHKE010000037.1:0-20645 GCA_047619485.1 Verrucomicrobiales bacterium
AGTCTGCGTCGTCTTTTTTGATGCCTGCTTCTAAGTAGAGTGCTTTGGCGTGCTCAGCGATCTGGCGGTTGCCGACAAATTTCTCAATGATGCCCTCCTTGTTGGGCTTGTTCGCGTCGATGGTTGTATGCCCGATCTCGCCAGCACAGAACTGCGCTCCTCGGTGGAGCTGGCCGTTGAGGATCAACCCGCCACCGACGCCGGTGCCGAGGGTGATGGCGATCAGATTGTCGAAGCCCTGGCCGGCGCCGTGGTGCCACTCGGCGTAGGCCATGCAGTTGGCATCGTTGTCGACGGTGACTGGCAGGCCGGTTTTCTCAGCGAGAAGGTCGCGGAAGGGGATGTCGATCCAGCCGGGGACGTTGGTGATCTCGAAAATGTGACCGCGCTCGAAATCGACCAGCCCGGGGATGCCCGCACCGATCGCCGCGATCTCGGGGTGCGCGGTTCTCAGTTCGGCGATGCGGTCGGTGATCGCGCCGATGAGTGCGTCCGGTGCCTTGTCGTAGAAGGCGGTGGTGTCGATAGGCTCGGCATTGGCGACGAGTTCGGCTCCGGCGCAGATGCCGAATTTGACGGAGGTGCCGCCGAAGTCGATGCCGATGGCGAGTGGGGAGGTGGTGGGCATTGGTATGATTGCAACCGAGATTGCTTACGAGAATCGTTTAATGATTGCTGAGAGGACTTGTCAAAGCCCGGAGGGATAATCTGGCGGATCGGGGATTGGCGCGGATCACGCTAGCTAATTTGCATTTAGCCCGGCGATGATGCGGAGTCCTTGGAGGGTGAAGTCTGGGTCGACGATGTCGATCTGTTGGATCTTGTCGGAGATGAGTTCGGCGTAGCCGCCGGTGGCGATGGCCTTCGGGCGGGAGCCGCCGTCGCCAAACTCGTCGTAGATCTCTGTTAGGATTTCTTTGATCATGCCGCGGTAGCCGTGCACGGCACCCGCCATCATCGCGGACTTGGTGGACTTGCCGATGATCTCCGTCGGCTCGAGCAGGTCGATCTTTGGGAGGAGTGCGGTGCGCTGGAACATGTAGTCGGTCATGACTTCGAGCCCGGGAGCGATCACGCCGCCGACGTAGGCGCCTGCCCGAGAGATGATGTCGAAGGTGACCGCCGTCCCGAAGTCGACGACAACCGCGGGTGCGCCATGCAGTGCGGCGACGGCGGCGGCGTTAGCGAGCCGGTCTGCACCGATCGTTTCAGGTTGAGGGTAGTCGATGGCGATGCCGAGTTCGATGGCATGGCTGACGACGAGCAGGCGTTCCCCGTAGATTTGCTGGAGGGTGTCGTTCTTCTCCGGCACGACCGAGGCGAGGATCACTCGCTTAACGCCTGCCGCCCACGGAATCTCCGCGAGCGATTTGGCAGACAGTTCGGCGGTGGGAAGGTTGGCGCGCTGGTCGGTCAGGCCTTCAATGGTCGCGCCAGCGATCTTGGTGCGGGAGTTGCTGATATCGATCAGCAGCAGCTCTGGATGCTTGTCTCCGGCGCTCACCAGTCGAGTTGCTTGAAGGTCTGGGTTGCATTGATGGCGATCGACTCCGGGTCGTAGCTGCGCGCGGATTTGATATCGCGTCGCTGGCCATTTAAGTCGAGCCTCAGGTTGCCGACGATGTCTTCGGCTAGGAGGGAAAAGCGCAAGTCCTCTGTGGTCTTGGCTTTCGCCGGGAACACCGGAGGGGTGCCTGTGAAGGCGAGGAAGAACACGGGTAGCGATTTTCCCGTGCCTGTGATGAGCTTGGCGGACTCGATCGCATGCACCGGGCTCTCGCTCTGGTTGTCGAACTCGACGCCGACCTCGAGTAGGTAGGTTTCGCCTTCGCGTTTGACCGTGACGTTTCCAATCTGGAGCGGGCCAGTTGGCATAGAGGGCTTGGTTGCTGCCGACGGCTTCTTGGAGTGAGCGGTCTGGTCCCCCTCCACGGGACTCGGCGATTCCGATTCCGCGTAGGGGTCTGGCGGATTGTTACTGAGCAGCACGAATACCAACCCGGCCACGGTGAGGACGAGGAGGATCCAGACTTCGATGCGTTTGAATAGACTCAAGTTGGTGTAGGCTTGCGGAACTACCATGAAAATCAACATCAAACTATCGATCCTGTTCATCATGCTTACGATGCCGGCCGTGGTTGTCGCCCAATCCTCGCTGGCGGTGAGGCCCGTCGGGATCCGGGTGATCGATGAGGTGGTTGGCACGGGGGCGAACAAACTGATACCATTCAATTCCTTTGACTCTGGTGATCGAGTCGGGCGGGGCGTCGATCATTAAGGTGGATACAAGAGCTTCGACGCTGGAGTCGTCCACTCATGATGGCGGCACTGACCTGCTGTGGAGCAAATGGATCGGTGCTGAAGTGTCCCAGCGTCTTGCGCTGCTGGAGAGGTTGGCGCGCGGTGGCACGGATGATTTGAATCGCGCGGAAGGCATCGATTATGAGTTTCCCTGGGAGGAGAAACCGCGCGTGCTGCACTGAACGTGCGATCGGCAGTTGGTGGTGGTGTTTTCTCGATTGCTGCTATTGTAACTCCCTATGGCAATGTTCGAGATTCGAGAAAAACCGAAAATGGTCGAGCGCGCCCTGCTGATCGGGGTGTATTTTGACAAAGAGGAGGAGGCAGAGTCCCTCAGCCTGCTGGAGGAATTAGCGGAGCTGGTGAACACCTTGGATATCAACATTGTGGATAGCCTGTTGGTGAAGGTGCGCGATCGTCAAGCGCGCACGCTCATGGGGAAGGGGAAGATGGAGGAGATCGTGGAGCACGCGAAAGACTTCGACTGCGACTGCATCATTTTTGACAATGAACTGTCACCTTCCCAGCAGCGTAACTGGGAGAAGGAGACGGACATCTTGGTGATCGATCGCCAAGAGGTCATCCTGGATATTTTTTCGATGCGGGCGCAGACCAAGGAGGCGCGCTTGCAGGTTGAGCTGGCGCGCATGGAGTATTCTCTGCCCCGTCTGGCACGCATGTGGGGGCACCTCGATCGCCAAGGCGGGGGCTCTGGTGGTGGCAAAGGCGGCGCGGCCGCTGCTCGAGGTGAAGGGGAGAAGCAAATCGAGGTCGACCGTCGACTAGCGCGCAAGGGTATCGATAAAGTGAAGGAGGAGTTGGCACTGGTGCGGAAGCAGCGTGACACCCAGCGCAAGGAGCGTACCCGCGTGCCGATCCCGCATGCGGCGATCGTCGGTTACACGAATGCAGGGAAGTCATCGCTCCTCAACCGCCTGTCGGAGAGCAATGTCCTGGCAGAGGACAAGTTGTTTGCGACGCTCGACACGACGACCCGGCGGATCACCTTGCCTGATGCGCAACCGTTGCTGCTGACCGATACGGTGGGCTTCGTTCGCCGCTTGCCGCACGGGCTCGTCGAGTCGTTTAAGGCGACGCTCGAGGAGGCGATCATCGCTGATTTTTTGATTCACGTGATCGACGCCAGCCAGCTAGGAGCACTCGTCCAATATCAGACCACAGTGGAGGTATTGAAGGAATTGGGAGCCGATACAAAACGCATCATGCTGGTGGTGAATAAGATCGATCTCGTCGAGGATCCAGAGCGTCACGCCGAACTCGAATCGCAGTTCGAGGGGGCGACGTTCATCTCGGTGAAGACCGGTGATGGGATCGAGCTGTTGCTCAACCGGATGTCGGAGATGTTGCTGGATCGCGTAACCCGGGTGGCGTTGCGGATCCCGCAGTCGCGTGCGGATGTGGCGGCGATGTTGCACCGCGATGGCATGGTGATCAGCGAGGAATACGAGGGCAACGAGATCCTGATCAGCGCGACCATTTCCAAGGCGTTGAAGCAACGACTCCAGGAATTCGTGGAGGTGGAACCCGCCGAGGCCGGAGCGTAGCAGCGCGGGATGGGTTTTAAGTTCGTCAAGGGCGGCGGACGCTTAGCCGCCGCCGGGATCGATCGGTTTGATCCTGAGTGCTCGGGCACAGCGCAGATCACCCCAAGCTCCACCGATCATTTTACGCGCGACCGACGTTCTGGGGTCTGAGAAGTGCTCGCGCAGGGTGTTGAAGAACGACTCGAGAAAAGACTCCCGTCCAATCGCCATCCCGCTGCTGAAATAGCGTATCCGGCAGCGGAGTAGTTGAGCTAACGATAGCTTTCCGCCGGCAGCCCAGACTTCGGCGACAACCTCTCGGGAAAGGCCTGTGCGATCAGGTTTTTCCTCACCGATCCCGAACAAGATCTTTCGGTAGCGCGGTCCGACATCTCCCCAGTTCGCGTCCGATTTGAGATCAGCTAGTGCCCGTGCAAGCCCTTCGCGCGCGATCTTGTCTCCAGCAAGCGCCTCGCCATAGCCGCACCAGCGGTAGTCTTTTGGATCCTCAACCATGCCTGCCCGGACTGGATTTAGATCAATGTAGGCAGCGACTTTGAGTAAGCTGTTCCAGTGCCCCTCCACGATGACGCTGCGAAAACGTGATTCCCACAAGACGCCAACCCTGTCGTGCTGGCGGTTAAACCAGGTGGTGAACTTCTGTTTCAGCGTTTTCATGAATTCGCTGAGATCCCACATGCGACGGAGATAGCGGGCGCGGAGTTGCTGCAGGACATCCCCACCCAAGCGCTGAGCTTCAGCGAATTCCCACTCGACGCCAATCATGGCATCCGCCGAATACAGCTGGCGGCAGCGATCGAGGATCTCGTTGTTGTTCAGTTCAACCGCCGGGCGGGGAGGGATTTCGAGGAGCAGGTGGAAGTGATTTGAGAGGATCGTCCAAGTCAGGATCCGCACCCCAGAGAACGCCTCGGCCTGCCGCATGATCTTGCAGAAAACATCCCGCTCGTGTTCGTGGAGAACAAAATCACGATTCACGATCCGGCTAACGCAGTGGTAAAATGAGCTGGAACTAGTGGTTGGTAAAATAGGTCGACGCCGAGGCATAGAATATTATACATATCACCTGGAAAGATGCAAGGCTAGAGATGAAGAAATATGCAAGATTAGAGATGAGGAAATATGCAAGATTAGGATTAGGGTGTTTGCGGGAATGTGGATTGGGTGAGCTTTTTGCGCATGATAGATTGAACGATGGACGAGCCTCTTCAGTCCGACTTACCACAACAACACCCCATTTATCTCATGCACGACGGAATCCGCAGAATTATCATCGTTTTCATTGTGACCGCTCTCTCGTTTGGGGTTCTTTTTGCGTGGAGGTCGGGCGCTGAGGGGAGGTTTGATTTTTTCGATATGATCGCGGGCAAGCGTGCCCAGGCGACGAAGAACGAGGAGATCGTGTTGCGAAAGGAGCCGGTACTGAAGTATTCTGATGTTGAGGGGCTCGCGAGGCTCAATCAGGATTTTATCAAGCTTACGGCGCAGGTGGCTCCCGCAGTGGTTAGTATCAGTACCGGGCGTGAGATCAATCAGCCGGTCGTGCGGCGCAGTATCTTCGGTTCGCAACTATACAACGAGCGGCGCTGGGAGCCCGGGCTGGGATCGGGGGTGATCGTGAGCGCGGACGGTTACATCGTGACGAACTACCATGTGGTGGAGCATGCCGATAAGATCGAGGTCTCGCTGGATGGCGAGGACGAACCGCTGGCGGTACGCAGCGTCGGCTACAACGAGCGGCTCGATATCGCGATTTTGAAGATCATCGTCGACCAGGCGGAGCCCCGGCAGTTCGCTCACCTTTCGCTTGGTGATTCGGATACGACGAAGACTGGCGAGATCGTGTTTGCGGTCGGCAACCCGTTCGGTTTCAAAGGGACGGTGACACAGGGGATCATCAGTGCGAAGAACCGCCGCCTCAGCGACAGTTCGGCCGAGTTGTTCCAGACGAACACGATCATCAACCCGGGAAATTCGGGTGGTCCGCTGGTGAACATCCGCGGGGAGGTGATCGGGATCAATACAGCGATTTATTCCGGTGCGCAGCAGACGGGCTTGTGGCAGGGGGTCGGCCTAGCGATCGCATCGAATGATGTGCGGGACGTGCTTGAAGCGTTGAACAAACAGGATCGGCCGATCCGCGGCTACCTCGGTGTCAGCTACCGGCCAACGCCCGGGGGGCGCGGCGGCAAGGAGGTCGTGCAGATCATGGCGGTCGAGGTGGATTCGCCTGCGGAGCGAGCTGGGATCAAGGCGGGCGACATCGTGCTCGAGTTTGATGATCGCGAGGTGAAGAGCTTTGATGAATTCTCGAAGCGGGTGCGGCGCAAGCATGTCGGGGACAAGGCCAAGGTGAAAGTGGAGCGAGAGGGGGGGGAACTCGAGATCGAGGTGGAGATCGCCGAGTTAGATGAGGACAAATTGATCGCCGACCGGGTGCGCAACAGCGGGAGCGATGCGGCAGCGGTCGAGCGCCGGATGAAGTCGGTTGGTATCGAGGTGGCCGATCAGCCTGGAAACAATGGTGTGTTGGTCAAGGGCGTTTCGGAGAACAGTGTCTGGGGATCAAAAATCCAGAGCGGCGATACAATCGTTTCATTGGGTGGCTACGCAGTCGCCAATGCCCGTACGCTCGCGTTCCTGATGGAAAAAACCGAGCCGGATCAGATGTTGCGCATGGGGGTGATTCGCGATTTTGGCGCGAGGGGGCGGAAGTTCGGTCCGGTGTATGTGCAGATCCCGGCGCTGCGGTAGTCGGCGCGCTATTCCGCGACGTCGAGCGCCACGAGTGCGCCGGCCGCGTTACGCACGTAGATGTGGGCGTTGGCGAGCACGGGCACATTCCAGTGTTTGCCGGTGCTGACTTGGGCGCGTCTGATTGCGGAGAACCCCTCGGGCGTCGCTTTGGCGATGGCGAGTTCGCCCTTCTCGCCCAAGATGATCAGGCGATCGCCAGCAGCCGTTAGCCCGCCGATGCCGAAGCCTCCCTGCGACCAGCGGAGTTTGCCGGTTGTGAATTCGATGCAGCGCAGTTCTCTCGTCTGGCCGGTGTGGGTATTGCCGTGGAAGCCATACAGATGATCGCCGACGAGCACACAATTACTCATGTGGTTGCTCATGTGCTCGCTTGTGTAAATCTCCTCGAGGCCGTCACCAGTAAAATGAAACAAGCCACAGCCGCGATTGTATCCTGTCGATAGGAAGACCTTGTCGCCGCGCACGATCGGTGTGTTCGCGTTGGTGCTAAATCGTGTCTTCCATTCCTGGAACGCGAGCGTTTCGCCATCTTTTGCATCGAGGATGGCGAGCCCCTCCGTCTTCACGGTCGCGAGTAGAGTTTGGCCTTGCCACTCGAATGGCGTCGGTGTTCCGTAAGCTGCTTGGTAGCGTTTGCTTTTCCAGATCAGTTTTCCGTTCTCGAGGTCGAAGGCGAGTGTCTGAGCTGCTTCGACGATCACTTTGTTCCCAACGATCACGGGTGTGCTCGCAAACCCCCACTCGGCGGGTGCTTCCATGGCTGCCTCTTCCAACAGGTTGCACTCCCATTTGCGGTCACCACTCGCGGCGTCGGAGCAGATGAGCCGGCCGTCCTTGCTAAGGGTGAAGAGTCTTCCCGCGTGCACGGTCGGCGTCGCGGCAGGGCCGCCCTCGTGGAGTCTTGGGAGGAGTTTTGCTGCGTAGGACGAGGTCCAGATTTCCTTGCCGCTACGTGCATCGAGGCAGTAGATGGTCTCCTTGCCGGTCTTCTTGCTGCCATTGTGCCCGATTCCATAGAGCTTGCCGTCGCTCACGGTGACCGATGCGAAGCCGATGCCAATTTCCGCGCGCCATTTGATCTCCCCGATCTTCTCCGGATCCCATGCCGTCTCAGTCGAGTGTCCGTGGTGGTTGGCGCCGAGCCACCTCGGCCAGTCGCCTGCCAACGAAACTTGGGTCGTCAATGTGAGCGCGAGGGCAAGAGTCTTCGTGAACATAAGGCCACGACACTACCCTGAAGACGCGACAGGAGAAGCTAAAAGAGATCGTTGCTTGCGCTGGTTTTCTCGATTTTCGACCTTTCCTTCGCCCTCGCGAGTCAGTAGATACTTGGATGAGTATGCAGAGAATCCCGATCCAGTTCCTCCTCGTTGTCGCCTTGTCCTTCCTCCAGGTCACCGCTGGTGCGGATGCGGGGATCGATATCGGTTCCATCGAACCTGATCTGGTCGTTCCTGAATTATCGGTCGGCGATCCTGCTGCGGGACTGCGTGTCACGCAGACTCACCCTGAGTATCTCGAATCCGACGTCTATCACGTGATCTATTTACCGAAAGATTGGGAGGCTGGAAAACGCTACCCGGTGATCGTCGAGTATGCTGGCAACGGACCCTACAAGAACAAGTTCGGTGATGTCAGCAGTGGGAAGGTTGAGGGTAGCCGCCTCGGCTATGGGTTGTCGGGAGGTCGTGATTTCATCTGGATCTGTCTGCCCTATCTAAATGCGGACGCAGATGCGAATGTAAGCCAATGGTGGGGTGACCCGCCCAATCACGACCCGGCTGCGACGATTGGGTATTGTAAGAAGGCGGTGCCTTGGATCTGTGAGGCGTATGGGGGCGATCCGGAGCGGGTGCTTCTGTGTGGTTTTTCGCGCGGGGCGATTGCCTGCAACTACCTAGGCCTTCACGACGATGAAATCGCGAAACTTTGGTGTGCCTTCGTGCCATTCAGCCACTACGACGGCGTGAGGAGTTGGCCGTATCTGAAGTCGGATCGCGCCTCGGCAGCGGAGCGCTTGGCGCGATTGGCAGGGCGCCCCCAGCTTATCCTGAGCGAAGGCGATGGAGGCGGTGCGACGAAGTTGTATCTGGAGGGTGCCGCGATCGATCTCGCTAAGGTCAAGATCATGGGGACGGGGTTTCGCAATCACAGTGATGCTTGGATCCTGCGGCCGAGCCCGGCTCGTAAGGCCGTCAGGAAATGGTTGCAGGGAGTGATCGCGCGATGAGGCAGCGGACGAGACTGTTAGTGATGCTGGTCGTTTTCACCCTGGCCGGGTTGGCGATCTGGTTGGTCGTTGTCGAACGGCGAGGCTCGAGTCCGGTTGATATCAACTCGGCAAGTTTTGCTGAACTGGATGCGGTGCCCTACCTGACGCCGGAGGCGGCGCGTGGGATTATAGCTGGTCGGCCATTCGAATCTGTGGACGAGTTGCTACACATCTACGGGATTGGGGCGGTCACGCTAGAGAGGATCCGAAAATTTGTGGAGATCGATTAGTGTGAGTTCCCTTAACTCAGAGACTGTCGAGCTGCCCGAGTGGTGGTTGCTAGCAGAGAAAGAATTTCCCCAGCCAGATTGGGAGCGGCTGTATGGATGGGTGGAGATCTCGTTCGATCCAGAGGCTCGTGATGCCGAATTCATGGGGATCGCGCGAAGGTGGGTGGCGGGAATCTGCGAGCAGTTGGGGGATGGCTATCGTGTCCGGGAGTCGGAACACTTCATGCTCGTCTCGCTGGTACCCGAGGAGAAGCAGACGGAGTTGCTTGTCTTTCTCGAGCAGTGCTATGTGCAGATTTGCGCGGCTCTACCTTGCCTGGTCGAGGAACAGCCGGAGGGGAAATGTCCGGTGCTGGTGATTGCTGATCACTCCCGGTTCTACGATTACCTCGATGATTTTGTCGGGGATGGGAGTGACGAATACGCGGCGGTCGGTGGTGTGTTTCTGAACCGTGGCTGGGGGCACTTTGCGGTACCGAGTTCAGACCTCAGGCAATACCGAAACGTGTTTAGTCATGAGTTGTGCCATGCGCTGCTCTCGCCACTCCGCCTGCCCGTCTGGCTGGACGAGGCAATCACGATGACGGTCGAGGATAGCGTGACCAAGACCAATCCCTACATCCTAGATCGTGAAATCATCGAGAAGCATCAGGAATACTGGGACGAAGAGCGGATCCAGGGATTCTGGACTGGTGAGTCGTTCTGTTACACCGATGATGGCCAAGGTCTAAGTTACCACCTCGCGCAGTTTGTCCTAAACGCGCTCTACCAAGGCGGGAGCACTCCGCCCGGACTGATCAACGACTTCATTCTAGCCGCGGGTGCGTCCAACGATGCTGGCTTCCAAGCCGCGCAGGATGTGCTCGGTTTTGATATCGGCGAATTGTTAGACCGCTTGTTGGGGTCTGGAAATTGGTTCCCGATGCTGGTCCCAACGGTCGGTGATTGACCTCACTCCCCGATGCAATACAGCGCCTTATCGCTGCGCAGGAACAGTTGGCCATCACTGATCGCAGGCGTGCCGTTGAACTGGCTGTCGTCGCTTTCGATCTTGTTGTGGGCGATCTTCTTGAACTCGGGATTGGCTTCGAAAATGACCGTCCCACCCCAGCGGCTGACGCAGATGACGTTCCCATCTGCGGCGACGGCTGCGGCGTAAAATGGCTTGCCGCGTGATCCTTTGCCGCGCGCGTCGAGGCGTTCTTTGAAGACGATGTCGCCGGACTCTGCCTCGGCGCAACAGGCGTAACCGGTGTCGCTCGCCCAGTAGAGGTGCCCATCGATGAGCACCGGTGTCGGGACGTAGGAGGCGTCTTTCTCATCCCAGAGCGTGCGGTCGGCCGGGACTTCGCCCTTGGCACCGTCGATGCGTACGGCGGTGCGTGCGGTGCGCGGGTAGCCACCGAAGACATAGACCGTTTTCTCGTCGACGACTGGGCTCGGTGAGACGTTGCCAGTGATTTCGGTTTCGGCGAACCAGCGGAGTTTTCCATTCTTCGGGTTGAGCCCCCAGATTTCGCCGGGGACGGGGAGGACGATGTCGATGCGACCTTCTTTGTTCTTCATCACCACCGGTGTGCCGTAGGCCATCTCGAGCGCGTCGCCTTCGGCCTTCCACTTTTCTTCGCCGTCGTTCAAATCGAGCCCGTAGACGGTGAGGTCTTCCTCGGCTGCACTGACGACGAGCGTGTCATCGACCACGATCGGACTTGCTGCGGAACCCCATTGGCGGTTGGTCGAGTTGGTGCCGAGACTCTTGTTCCACAATTCTTTCCCGTCGAGGTCGTAGGCATAGAGTCCGCTCTTGCCGAAGAAGGCGTAGATTTTACCCTTGTGGATCACCGGTGTGTTTGATGCGTAACCGTGTTCGCGTAGGAATCCGCCGTAGGGATCTTCTTTTACCTGGTTGGCGATCTTCTTTTCCCAGAGTTGTTTGCCGGTCTTGCGGTCGACGCAGATCAGGTGGCGCACTAGTTTGCCCGTGTCGGTCGCCTCCTCGCTGACGCCACTGAAGCAGGTGATGAACACTTTGCCATCGGCGACCACCGCGCTGGAACTGCCCATGCCGGGGAGATCTAACTTCCACTTTACGTTTTTGTCTGCCGACCACTCGAGTGGGACTTTTTCAGAACTGACTCCCTGGCCGTTGTCGCCACGGAAGCGCGTCCAATCTTTTGCCGAAGCGGAAAGGTTCAGGCTAGTGATCGCGATGAGGGTCAGTTTCAGGATGCGGGAATTCATGCTTCTATTTAACCACGAGGATCGGTGCTCGGACTAGTTACAGAATTGAAATTTAACCTGCCTGTGTATGTGCGAAATAGTTCTGAGATGGCATCCGGAATGCATGACGCATACTGGGCATGTCGCTACCAGCTGCTGGAGTGATCCGTTCTCCGATGAAGATCAGCTCCTAGATGTTGAACAAACCTGATGGCCGGAAGGTGGCTAGGCAAATAGCACTGGTTCAAGCGGATACACAGGGAATGCAGAAGGCGTTGAGAGATGCCGCAACCATCCACGGAGTGCAAATCCATGCTACAGCGCAGAGCGCCCAAAAAGTAGAACGTAGTTGCACTCAGTGGCTGCAGTGGCACCTCACTTCACCGTCTTGCTCCCGGAGATGGATCTAGGCCAGCTTACACCGGATCGGGGATTGTGAATTCCTTGCGGTAGCTGCCACGGGCGATGGTGTTTGCCTTCTCTACATTCTCTCCCTTGCCGGTAAAGCGTTCGGTCTTCGGGTCCATGGTCATCGCGGAGCCGAGTTTGAGTCCTTTGTTGATGTCGACCCCGTTGGCGTCGAGGTGCGCGGCGAAGCGGTTGTAGGCTTCGAGTTTCATCTTGTCGCCGGCGACCGCCGCTTTGACTTCCTCTGCTTTCGCATCCTCGCCGACCATGTAGGAGATGTTCGCCATGTGCGCGAGGCCGGCGGAGATGTGGCCAGTGTGGCCGGAGAGCTCGTTCTCGTGCTTGCCGTCCTTCAACCCTTCGCGGATCGCGGCGATCCAGTTCTCGAGGTGGCCGCGGCCGTTGGTGACACCGAATTTCTTCATCGATTTGCCATCCTTGTCGTAGGCCTTCGACTCGCTGATGTAACCGCCTTCGAACTCGATGACGTTGCCGACGCGAGCGCCTTTGTAGTTTGGCATGCCCTTGCCCCAGTCCATTCCGGCGTTGGGCAATCCGCGCACCTCGAAGATCAGCGGCACCTCGTAGTCGAAGTAGGCGACCTGGGTGTTGGCGGAATCGCCGTCGTCGTCGTAGCCGAAACGCCCGCCGAAGCTGAGCACGGTCGGTGCCAGCGCCTCCTCGCCGAGTGCCCAGCGGGCGACGTCCATCTGGTGTGGTCCCTGGTTGCCGATGTCGCCGTTTCCATAAGGCCACTGCCAGTGCCAGTCGTAGTGGAACCTCTGGCGCATGATCGGTAGGATCTCGCGCGGGCCGGACCACAGGTTGTAGTCGACTTCCTGTGGTGGCTTCTGTGGTCCGTCGACTTTGCCGATGCTCTTGCGCGGCTTGTAGCAGAAGCCGCGTGAGACTAACATTTTTCCAAGCGGCTCGTCCTTGATCCACTCCATGATCTCGCGCCAGCCGGTGTCCGAGCGTCGCTGCATGCCGTGTTGGAAGACAACGCCCTTCTCCTTGCCGTATTTCTCGGCGGCTTCGACCTGCTTGCGCCCCTCCCAGATGTTGTGCGAGATCGGTTTCTCGACGTAGACGTGCTTGCCCTGGCGCGCCGCCTCGATCGAGATGATGGCGTGCAGGTGGTTCGGCGTTGCGATCATAACGCCGTCGATGTCGGGATCAGCGCAGAGTTTGCGGTAGTCCTCGTAGGTCTTGCACTCGGCACCCTGCTTGTCCTTGACGCGTTTTGCGTTGCTCTCGTTGCGTTTGTAATCTGCATCACAGAGTCCGGCAACGCGCACACCCTTCTGCCCGAGTAGGCCACTCACGTGTCCGCCACCTCGTCCGCCGACCCCGATGACGGCGATTCGTAAATCCTCGTTGGCACCGCGTGGGACGGCACTTGCGGGCAGGCTGCAAAAGGTGCTGGCTCCGGCAGCGCCGTAGAGAGATTTCTTCAAGAATTTTCTGCGGGTGGTTTGGCTCATGTCTGAGATGTTGCGAGTCTACGGCGTGCTTGGCAACTGCAAATCTGAGCGAAATCTGAGGTGCTTGCTTCCGGCTTCCCATCTTGCAACAGTCGAATCATGTGGCGACCCCGACTCTTTTTCGTTCTGTTGATCTGTGGTGTCCTCGAGCTGTCTGCTGCGCTGGACGATCCGGAGACGGCGCGATTTGAGCGCTATTCTGGTCGTGAGCTGACTCGGTTGCTGACAGATGACTCTCAGCGTAGGCGAGCATTCTACGAGCTATGCCGTCGTGAGAAACCACGCAAGGTGCAAGCTTTCGAGAAGTTCCGGGATGAGTATGGCCGCTCGGAGGTGGTCGTCTGTCCGCAGCCCGGCAGACCGAATGAGCCGATATTCGTGTTCTTGTATGAGGGGATCGTGATGTGCTTCTCGGTCTGGGCGGGTGATTTGCGTTCGCTCAAGTCACGATTGAGTGAGATCGCGACCCACCGTGTGGGCGAGTACGAGCATGGCAGGGCGCATAGCTACGGCCCGGAAGTTTTTGTCGAAGGTCGATTTCATCTCGCCCGCCAGATCTTGGCGATGTGGAGTGAACCGGATGCCGAGACACGAGCGCGGCTACTGGTCGCGTTCATTGCCAATCGATCTTACGAATTTACGGATGGTTCACGGCTTGAGGCGCTGGTAAGGGTCAAGCAGACGTTGAAGCGGTTGACTGCGGAGCTGAGCGATACAGAGAAGGCGAATGTGGTCGCAATGGCGGAGCGGATGCTGGGGTCTCCTGCGTCGTCTGTGGGCCGGCTTGATCGGAAGGAGTGCGAAAGGATCGTCGAGTTGCTGCGGGCAGGGCTGGCATCCTGATCGTCATCTAGCGCTTTGCTTTCCCCGCGGGCTTGGGGCAGGATTTCTCCTATGCCCAATATCCTCTCCGAATTTTCATCGCGTCTATTCCTACTTGGCGCGATTTTTCTTCCCACGTTGGTCTCGGGGCAGTTGCCCGATCGCGATGCCTTTGCTAAAGAAGACCATCAGCTCGGGCAGGTGCCGGTGTCTGCTTTTGCAATCGGTGGTGAGCATGCGGACAAGCTGAAGATCGAGGTATGGGCGCAATCGCCGCAGATTTTCACGCCGGTGGCGATGGATATCGATGCGAAGGGGCGCATCTGGGCGACGGAGGGGATCGACTACAACGTCGGTCGGCGCATCAGCAACGGGCAGTCGATCATCGTGCTCGAGGACACGGACCTCGACGGCAAGTGCGACAGCTCGCACGTGTTCGTCTCGGAGCCGAACATGCGGCCGGCACCGATGGGGATCGCGGTGTTCGATAACCGCATCGTGGTGTCGGCGACGCCAGATATCATCGTCTACACGGATGTCGATCGCAACGCGGTATTCGATCCGAAGATCGACAAACGCGAAGTTTTTCTTACTGGCTTCGAGGGCGGTAACCACGACCATACCCTGCATGCCGTGGTGGGAGCTCCGAGCGGGCAGTGGTATTTTAGTTTTGGCAACAAGGGAGCTGATGTGAATACCAAAGACGGTCGTCATTTTCTTGCCGGCTGTTACTACGGTGGTGTGAATCACATCGGTAAGCCGAGTTCCGACGGGCATGTCTACATCGGTGGCGTGGCGATGCGTATCAATCCGGATGGTACTGGTCTGAGCGCGATCGGGCATAACATGCGCAACTCACACGACTTGTTCGTGAGTTCGTTCGGCGATGTGTTTCAGAGTGACAACGACGACCCGGCGCACTGCCGGGCGAGCTGGTTGATGGAGTATGGCAACATGGGCTATGCGGATCTGCGTGACGGAAGCCGGTCGTGGGAAGAGGTCTCGAAGCCTTGGGATGAGCCCCAGGGTTTTCATCGTGATCTGCGAGCATCGAGAGCGCACTGGCGTGAGAACTATCCAGGATCGACACCGCCTGGGACGGTCTATGGAGCCGGATCGCCGTTGGGGAATGTGCTGATCGAGGGCGATGAGCTCGGTAAAGAATTTCGCGGGCTCTACCTGCACTGCGACATGGTGCGCAAGGAGGTGATGGGCTACTACCCGGAGATGGCCGACGCGCAATACGAGATGGGATCGCACCACGCCTTTGTTGGTTTGAAGCCGGAGTCGAAGGGGGAGCATTTTTTACCGACGGATGTGATCCTCGGTTTGGACGGGGCGATTTATGTGAGTGATTTTTACAACGACACTAGCCGTCGGACGAATCAGATCAGCGGGACGATTTATCGGATATCGCGCAAGGATGAAGCGAAGGTGACGTTGCCGAAGATCGATTTTGGAACCACGGAGGGTTTGGTGGCGGCATTGAAGAGCCCGGCGGTGAATGTGCGTTCGGAGGCGGCGGCGAGGCTTGCTGAATCGGGGCCTGCCGGCGCGAGGGATTTTGTGGAACGGTTAGCAGCAGAGAATGATCCAAGCTATCTCGCGCGATCAATTTGGGTGCTTGCTCAGGTTGGGGCAATTGATGGGGGATACACAGGAGCTGCGGCCGTAGAGAAGTTCCTCAGATCACCGCAGCCATGGCAGCGGATGGTTGCTTACCGGGCTTTGCGTCTCGCAGATCCAGATGGCTTGCTCGATCGCGCCAAGGCGCTGGCCTCGGATACTTCCCCGGCCATCCGCCGTGAGATAGCGCTCTCTCTCCGCGATGTCCCGCTGGAGAAGTCGCGCGAAATTTTGAAACAGCTCATCGGTGGTTACGATGGAAAGAACCGTTGGTACCTTGAAGCCTTGGGCGCGGCCGTCGCGAAGCAAGAAATCGCCGTTTACAATGAGATCATCCGCCCCGAGCTAGCGAAGACGCCGTTCGCCAAATGGGATGATCGTGCCAAGAATCTCGCGTGGCGTTTTTTCACTCCGGAAGCGGTCGCTGATCTTGACCAGGTCATCCGCGCGCAGAAACCTGGGGTCGCCGAGTTCCGCCACCTGGCAATGGCGTTCGCTAGCTTCCGCGAGAACGGTGACCGCGCTGATCGACGTGAAAAACTCACGGCGCTGGCGAAGTTGCCAGAGTTTGCTGGGGAGGATTACCAGATTACCGTTGATGAGATCATCGCGCGTGATTTGAACGAGTTGGAAGGGGAGTCGTTGACGCAGAGTTTCGAGATTCCGAAATCGTTTGGCGAGAAGACAGAGGTCTCGGATATCAAGACGATCGTCGCGCTGAAAGGGGATGCTGCTCGTGGCAAGCTGCGTGCACAGACCTGTCTTGTTTGTCACAAGATCGAAGGGCCGGGTGTTCAGTTCGGACCCGATTTGAGCGAGTGGGGCAAGCACCGCACGATCACGCAGATCGTCACCGATATCGTCGATCCCTCCGCCCATCTGGCACAGGGCTACGACAATCCGGTGCGGCTCCGCAAGGGCAAGCACGTCGCCGAAGGCTTGATGTCGAACTACAGCTGGCATGCGGGCTCGCTGAAGATAAAATTGTTCGGTGGCAACGTGAAGAAGATCCTGTTCCGCGATCACGGTGTGAAGGTGGAGACGCTCACCGGTCAGTCGCTGATGCCGCCAGCGTCGGAGATGGGGTTGGATGATCAGGACGTGCGTGATGTCGCGGAGTACCTGAAGGGGCTTGGTGATGATACGAAAAAGATGCGACCACCCGAGGGAACCGCCCCGGGTTGGATGACGCTCACGGGCGAGGATTTCGTCAATGTTAACTGCCACGAGGATACCTGGCGTTGGGAGGGCGGCCACGCGTTTTGTAATGGCAAGCCGACCGGTGTCATCCGCTACAAGGAGCCGGTGGCGAATTTCGAGTTCCTCTGCGAGTGGATGCACAAGAAGAAGGGAGGCAACTCGGGCGTGTTTGTTTGGGCGACGCCGGAGAGTATTGCAAAATTGGCGGGTGGCCAAGGGAGTTTGCCGCACGGGATCGAGGTGCAGGTGCTAGACCTCGGTTATGCCGAGGTCTACACCGCCCAATACAAGAAACCTGCCGACTGGTTCACCAGCCACGGTGATGTGTTTCCGGTCGGGCCGGTGAAGATGACGCCTTTCCCGCCGGTCGCGCCGAACGGTCGGCGCAGTTTTCCTTCAAAGGAGACCACCAAGGGAATCAACCAGTGGAACCACTACTACGTGCGCGCGGTGAATGGCGAGGTGCGCCTGTGGGTGAATGGTGAGGAGGTTTCTGGCGGAAGTGGAATTTCTCCAGCGATGGGTTTTCTCTGCCTCGAATCCGAGGGCGCGCCAATCGAATTCCGCAACTTGCGCCTGCGCAAGCTGCCCTCGCCGCCGATCCCCGAGATCGATCTGGAGAAGCTCACCCCGAAACCAGCAGAGAAGGTGACGCTGAAAGGGCATCCTGCGCTGGGGGTTTGGCACTACGGCGAGCACTCGCGCGAGGTGACGGAGGATGGGTTTTGTCTTTTGCGGATGGGCGATGAACTGATCTGGAAGCGCCGCTGCATCTCGAAATCGGCAGATGGTTTTGTATTGGACGGAAACCTCGGTCACCAACTGGTGGGCGAGGTGCTGAAGATCGAAGGGCGTTACGAGGCGAAGCGCAAGTGATGACCGCCGGTAGTTGAACGCGCCAGAGTTTCGACGGGTGCTGTCCGGGCTGAGTGTGCCTGGGGGCTTGCGGCCGATCAACTACGTTTACAGCGGTGGCAGCATCGGGCCTAGCTTGAGTGCCTCTAGGTAGACCGTTTCGGCCTCGGCGGTTTTGCCTGCGGCTCTTCTACGCCAGTAATATTGGAGAATGCCATTGGCGGAAGTGGGGGAGGGCCGCGTTGCGATCTCCTCCTTGATCGCGCTGGCCTTGTCTGCGGTGATCTCGCTGGCGAGCGCCTCTGCGGCGTCGGGGTCGAAGTTCTTCAGGCACGCCCAGAGATCGAGATCGGGCGTGTCGGGGAAATCTTTCTGGCTCTTCATCTTATGCTGCACCATGACGATCGTGTTGGCGTTGGCTACGATCTTCTCCGCTAGTTTACCGCCCCGCTCCAAGTGGAACGCGATGAAGTCACCAGCCGACTGCTGACTCGGCCAGTTCCTTGTCATCCATGCGTTCTGCGTATCGCCCGTGCGCTGTCTGTGACTCTTTAAGTGTTTCCGCATCGTCTTTCCCAGAGATGCTTGTTTTAAAATTCGTCATCTCGTCATCGAAATTCAAATCAGCCGAACGGATTTTGTCGCGCAGCTGGACGAGGGCGGTGTCGCCGTCGAGCATGTTCGCGTAAATGTTGGCGGCAGCGAGGAACTTGCCTTCAGCCTCGAGCCCCTGCGCTTTCGTGATCTCCTGCTTTGCTGCGTATTCCGGAGAGTTGCGCTCGGCGATGATCGAGCTGCCGGCGAAGACGCCGATGCACCCGAAGACGAGGAGCAAGTTCCAGAACTTGGCGAAGCCTGAGAGTTTCTCGCGACCGAGGAAGTACCAGCCGCCGGTCTCGGCGTCGGCCACGCGGTAGGCCGCGAGCGCGAGGATCGGGATGAACTGCGCGGTGAAGACCTTGGTTTTGATGTAGGTGCCGGTGGCCGGATCCGCATCGTGTTCGCCGGACATCGACAGGCCGAATCCGTTGAGACTGCCGAGGGAGGGCGGCGAGCTGATCGGTCGCATCTGCGGAAATTTCTCTCTCAATTCGTCGTGTATCGAGCGCCCTTGTGGCATCGTTTTATCCTTTGCTCCTCGGTTTGGTTAAAGCCGCCGGTGTAATGGGAATGATAAATGTTCCAACTGTTTTGAGTGTCGAAGACGTCGGACGTAACTTTGATTTAGAATCGAAGCCCAGTGCCTGAGTTGATTGCGTAATTCTTTGGGCTTCAACTGCAAATCGAAGTTACGCCGTCTGGCGGCGGTTCTTCCACGTATCCACCGCCACCGCACCGATGATGATGAAGCCGATGATGATCTTCTGGGTGTAGTCGGGGACGTTGAGCATGCCGCAGCCACTGACGAGCAGTGTCATGATCAGGGCGCCAGCGATGCTACCGACTGGGCTCCCCTGACCGCCGTTGAGCGAGCCGCCACCGATGACGACAGCGGCGATGATGTCGAGCTCTTTGGCAACGGCGGTGGTCGGGTCGCCGCTGCCGAGGAAGGCGTAGGACATGGCGCCTGAGATGCCCATTAGGATTCCGCTGAGGGTGTAGATCAGAATGCGTGTACGCGTGACGGGAATGCCGCAGAGGCGGGCGGTCGATTCGTTGGAACCGAGCGCATAAATGTACCGGCCGAGCACCGTGTAGCGCATGGTCAGTGCCACGACGATCAGTAGCCCGACCATGATCCAGACGCCCGGGGCGACGATGAGCCACTCGGGCTCGGGGTTGCGCTGCATGTAGTTCTTCAGGGCGTTGTCTGGGGTGCGGACCTGGGCCTGGTCGGCTAGACCCTCCGCTACGCCGCGGGCAATCATCATGGTGCCGAGCGTGACGATGAACGGTGGGATCTTGAGGGCGCAGGACACGCCGCCATTGAAGGCTCCGGTCAGCGCACCGGTGGCCATGGCGACGACGATCGCCAGCGCGACGCCGAAAAAGGTGACGCTGGCAGGGTCGCCGGAGCTGAACTGGTTAATGGTGAGGGCGCAGGTGACCGAGCAGAGGGCGATCGAGGAACCCGCGCTGAGATCGATGCCGCCGCTGGTGATCACCATGGTCATGCCGAGCGCGCCGATGCCGACGATGACCGTCTGGGTGATGACCGTCTTGGCGTTGCGCGTTGATAGGAATGCTTCGAGGTTGTCCGGCTCGAAGGCGGAGATCAATGCGGTGAATAGCCCGAAGACGAACAGCAGCCCGATGAACGGGAGCAGCAGCGATTTGTAATCAGTTGGGTTGGTTTGGAATTTGCTCATGGGGCGCGTTTGCCGGTCGTGGCGAGCAGCATGATGTCGTGTTCTGAAGTTCTGTCGGTGGGGAATTTCTCGCTCATCTCGCCGCGGTGCATGACCGCGATGTGATGGCAGGTCCCTAGGAGTTCCGGGAGGTAGGAGCTAATGACGATGATGCTCTTGCCGGAGGTGGCGAGTTTTTGGATCAGTTCGTAGATCTCGTGCTTGCTGCCGACGTCGATCCCGCGTGTCGGTTCATCCATCAGGAGGATCTCGCTGTCGTGGTGGATCATGCGGGCGAGCGCGACCTTCTGTTGGTTGCCGCCCGAAAGGGCGCTGACTCGCTGGCTGACTTGGTGGCAGCGCACGCTAAGTTTCTCGGCGAGCGTGGTGGCGGTGGCTTCCTCCCGGCGTAACGCCATGAAGCCGAGCCAGGACGTTTTTCGGATCGCCGATAGTGTGGTGTTGTGGGCGATGCTCAAATTCTGCGCGAGGCCTTCGCCCTTCCTGTCCTCGCTGAGGTAGTCGAGGCCGGCGGCGAGCGCGCGAACCGGGTGGTGGTCGGAGAGCTTCAGTTCCGTGTTGGCTCCGAGTTGGATGCTGCCGTGCTTGACTGGATC
>JBLHKE010000038.1:0-20309 GCA_047619485.1 Verrucomicrobiales bacterium
TCAGGGTAAAGTCGCGCTCGAGGGAGCGCGCCGGGTCCTCCGCATCGGTCGTACGCACGCGGATGGCGAACGTGGTGCCGGACGGGTGTAGGGTGAAATCGTAGAGTTCGTCCGGCGCTAGATGCTCGTCATCGATGACAAACTTGTCGTTGTCCGCACCGCCCGCCACCAGCGAGTAGACGTGCGTCGGGTTTCGTTTCAGGTCGCTCGTCGTAAACGCCCCCACCGGCTCGGTCTGGTTTGAGAAAAACTCCAGCGGCGCGAGGGTCAGGTCATCAGGTGTTGGCGGGATAGTCACCTCGGTGACGGTGAAGGCCTGCAGGATCGGGTTGTTATCAGATCCCTGCACAGGCTGACCACCGATGTTCGCCTGCATCTCGACATTGAGCGTGCCGTCGCCGGCGGCGAGCGTGAACGGGGCGATGTAGGCGAAGCCGTTGTTGGGGCTCCAAACACCCTCGCCTTCAGACGAGAAATCATCGACCGCCAGCTGGCCCTCGATGCCAATATCCCAGCGCCTGTCGCGATCACCATTCTCGTTGAACAACATCTGCAGCTCGTACTCGATGCCGGGCGTCAATCCTGACACCGCAATCGAGATCGGCGCCGGTGCGAGCGACCAGCGGATGTCCTGCATGATCAGTTCGAGGTTGTCGGCGGAAGCGGGATCGCCACCAGAATAGCTCGGCCGGGTTGCCACCCAGTCATTGATCGAGTGCGTCGAGCTCACCGACACACTGGCCGGAGGACTCTCGTCTGTCTCGAACAACACCCCGTTGACCGCGCGGTCGCTGTCGCCAAACACATCGATGGCCACCACCACGCGGGCCGGATCGAGGTTTAGATCATCAGGTCCATTGAACTCGCGGATCTCACCGATGTTGACGACGGTCTCGGCGTTAGCGGTGATGAAAAACAGCGCAGAGAGGAGGGGAACAAGGACGATGCGAAACATAAGAAACCGGGTGAAAGAAAAGATTGAAGGAACCAAAGTGTAAGGCTTCCCCCGTCAAAGAAAAGACCTTAGTCGTGTCGGCACCTACGGCTCCTTGGCAATCCAAGTCTGGTTGACGCCGACATTATCTTCGAGCTGCAAGCCCCCGGACGGCCACTTCACCTCGACCTTCTCGACTGCCGCTGCGTCTCCGAGGCCGAAGTAGAGCGGCATCACACTGTGTGAGAGATAGCCAGAGACGCCGTCGTTCACCTGCGTGTATCTCTTGCCCCCTGCCGTCACGGTGACCACCGCACCGAGCCCATCACGGTTCGATTTGCTCCCCTGCAGTTTCACTTTCAACCAGTGGACCGGTCGATTCTGTGCCAAGTCCGAGCGCAACACCATCGGCCCATCGTGAAACTCGTTGGTCACGATGTCGAGATCGCCATCTTCATCCAGATCGAAAATCACCGAGCTGCGACTGCCAAGCGCGCCCCACAGCTCGGTCGGCTCGGTTAGCTTTAACTCCTTTACGAACTTGTTGCCGCGATCCTCACCCTGTGGGTCGAGTTTAAACCAAGGTTTCGCGGTGCGCCCACCCCGACGCGGCTCCACCCCGAGCACGAATTCGCAATCAGCAAAACGTTTTCCGCCGTCGTTCAACAACAGGCTGTTCACGCCGTAGCGGAACGGGAAGTTCATGCTGGCAGTAATGAATACATCCGTGAAACCGTCCGCGTTGAGATCGCCGGAACTCAGTCCCCACGGCCAGTAGTTCTCGGCGCCGATCTTGTCCGACACCTCCTCGAATTGCCCGCCACCCGCGCCTTTGAAGAACGCGTTTCCAAACACACTCATGCCGCCGCTGTTGAGCATCTTCTCCTCCCACTGCATGTCGCTCTTCTGTTTCTCGCGGTTCGGCCCGATGCCCTGGCTCATGTCCGAGTGCATGTCGGTGACGTAGACGTCTTGGTGGCCGTCGTTATCGAAGTCGAACACCTGGATGCCCATCGCGCCCCACGGGGTTTTCGGGAAGACCTCGCGGCTCACTTTTTCAAAGCGTTTTCCCTCGACGTTTTTGTAGAGCTGGTCGTGCCCCTGCATCGACAGCACGTAGAGATCTGGCCAGCCGTCCTCGTTGTAATCGAGCGGCGCGGCATCGCCCGACCAGCCCTCATCGACTAGGTCGACGTCCTCTGACACGTCCTCGAAGCGGTTGCCGCCGAGGTTGCGGTAGAGTGTGCTGCGCTCGTTGCGCGCGCCGCCCTTGGTGTGACCTTCGAACGCATCGCTGAAGCCGACGCAATATCCGCCCGCACCGCGTTCGTCGGTGGTGTATATGCCCACGTTGCACAGAAAAAGGTCGAGCAGGCCGTCTTTGTCGTAGTCGAAGAACACACCACCTGAGGAGTGGCCGACATAGCCGAGCCCGGCGGCCTCCGTCTTGTCGCTGAACTTCCCGCTACCATCGTTCTCGAAGAAAAAATTCCCGCCGCGCACGGTGGTGGCGAACAGGTCTGGGTCGCCGTCGTTGTCGGTGTCAGCGAAGGACGCACTCACACCGATCTTGTCCGCCAGCTCGATCGCTGGGCTGGTGGTGTTCTCGAACTTCCCGCCACCGAGATTGCGCCACAATTGGTTTGATCCGAGCTGCGTGGTGAAATAAAGATCCGTCAGACCATCGCCATCGACATCTGCCGCGGCGAGCCCGTTGCCGTGATCGTAGTGCACCGCCTTGTAAAGTTTCCCGGCATCGTCGACGATGCGGCTCTCGAAGGTGATGCCAGTCGATTCGACCACATCGGTAAATTTGAAATCGTGGAAGGCCTTGAGCCGCCGCGACGATGCCTGCTGCAGCAGACGCCGGCTCTCCATCCACGACGGGTTCTCGATCTCGGCCGGATGGTATCGCTTCTGGTAGGCCGTCCCGGCGCCTTGCGACGCTTCTGCGGCGAGCAACTTCTCTAGATCCGCCAGCAGCGAGGCTCGCCCGGTCTCGCTCAGACCGTCGTAGGTTCCGCGCAGGCGACCGCTGCGATCCACTAGCGCAAACTTCGAGCTATGGAGGATCGGCATCTTGGAATTCTTCGCGTCCTCGGCGACATCGAACTTGAAACCGTTGGAGCTCAGGCTCCACAGGTCACCGCGCTTTCCAGTGAGAAATTTCCAGCGTTTCGTATCGACGCCGTGCCGTCTGGCATACCCCTCCAAGACCTGCGGCGTGTCGTGTTCAGGATCGACCGAGAAGGTCACGAAATGCAGATCTAGATGGCGCTCGAACTGCGTCTGCAGTTTCGCCTTTTCCACCGTCTGCATCGGGCAGGTCGAGGCACAGCGGGTGAAGATAAAATCGGCGACCCACACCTTGCCGCGCAGATCCTTTGATCCGAAGGGTTCGCCATCCTGGGCTGTGAGGGTGAATTCCGGGAGAGCCGCGAGCACCTTGACCTCTCCTCCTGGCTCATCAGCCGGAGCTTCGCTGGTGAAAGCCAAGACTGCTAGAAAGACGACCGAGAGCTCAGGTAGGTAGCGGAGATGGTTTCGCATATCTACAAAATGACACAATCCTGCGCGAAAGAAGAAGGATTGTTCACCCGACGATCACGAAATAAAAATGGGATCGAAACTGCCAGCTTGGTGGAAACCTCGATAAATCGCCTTGTATCAATCCGCTAATTTGTTAAAAACGATGAAGATACGACGAACAAATCCTCAACTATTTAGCATTAACCGATGAAGCTCACTAGATTAATCCTCCTCTCCCTTACGACTTGCGCCGGTCTGGGTTCCAGTCTGGCGACCACGCTAGTGACTGGTTCATCGAACCAATTCTTCGGTCCCGATGATCTCCTCTTGGATCCTGCAACCAATGTCATCGCAGTGAACACCTACGGCAACGATGTCTCCCTTCCGGTTAATGGAGTCACGTTCCAATCTGCGGGGCTAACCGCCGGCACTGAAACGGTGAGCAATGGCGGTGTCAGCGTCACTACGACGGCCGGCTTCCAGATCAATGGTTGGGTCAATGCTACCCCACCATCCTACACGGGCGCGGATGCGGGCTCTACGGACAATTTGGAAAAGATCATGCACGACATCCGCTGGTCGCTCGGCAACGGCACCAACGGTCCAGCCACAATTAACGTCGATGTCACCGGACTGACCAATGGTACGCTCTACAACGTGCAACTGCTCTTCGGCGAAAATGGAGCTGCAGCCGACCGCCGTTGGGACATCGGTGTCGATGGCGTGCTTGCTGTCGACGACTGGACTTCAAACGGAGACGGCGGAACGTCGTCGCTCAGTCACGGCTATGCCTACTCGGCCAACTTTGACCCCGGGGCGGACGGCACTCTCAACTTTGTCATGGGCACGGATATTTTACCGGCGGATCCCAACAACACGACGGCAGGCGCTGCACCACCAGAGGATCACAACCCAATTCTCAACGGTGTGATCATTCACGTCGTTCCAGAACCAGGCAGCACAGCGCTACTGGGACTCGGCTTTCTTGCCCTGCTCGCCAGGCGCCGCCGCCGTTAGATCACCCAATAGATTTTTTTGGAAAGCCGCGACGAACTCGCGGCTTTCCTTGTTTTCAGGAGCGATCTATAAGTGCAGGGATGCCTCGAGTGAACCAGATTCTCCAAGTCCTGCTAGCCGCTGCCGTGGTAACGGCATGTGGCGGAAGTGATGCACCAGATCGTGCCGAAGTAACTCCGGAAAAAACTCCGGAGCCGACAAACACGATTGCCGCAATGCCCGCGCCGGACGCTAAGATCCCGCTGGACTCGATCGGCTTGGTCGACCCGAAACTGCACCGCGAGGGATCGAAGCGCGAGTGGCAGGGCGAGGTGTTCAACGAACTGGCGATGGAGCAGTTGAAGTCGCTCGGCAAGGTACTTGAGCACCCGGAAAAGATCGCTGCGGAGGCACTTGCGGGAATCGTGCTCAACGGCACCCGGACGACGGTGCTCGTTCCCGGTGATCTGAAGCCTTCGTTCCAAGACTCGGCTTTCACCGTGCACCGCTCAACCGAGATAACGAGCAGTGCCGATACCATCCCGATCACCGAGGCGCTGGCGCAACTGGTGGCACCATTCGATGCGACGACCGAATTGCGTAGCAAATTCAAAATCTTCACCGTTCAACTCAGCGCCGATGGCGAGCCCGAGTGCGACGCGTATTTCCAAATCACCGGTCGCTCTGCCGACGGAAAAGCCGGTGGGCAACTTTCACGCCACGCGCGCTGGCATTGCAGCTGGCACTGGCCTGATAACCAAGCGCGCCCGCTGCTCAAATCGGTGCGCATCGCGGAGTTTGAGGAGACGCTCGGCCGCACGCAGTTTGCCGATTGCTCGGGCGCCGTGTTCGCGGGAGTCGATTCCTATGCCGCCCAATTCCTCCGTGGCAGCGAGCACTGGGCGGGGCGACTCGAGGGGCGCTATGGCATCGGGATCTCCGGATGGCATGGGATGGCGATCGGTGACGCCAACGGCGACGGGCTCGACGACCTCTATGTCTGCGAGCCCGGAGGCCTGCCCAACCGGCTCTACATCGCCAAACCGGACGGCACGGTGTTCGATGCCTCAGCGGTATCGGGAACTAATTTTCGATTGCAGTCGCAGGCGGCTTTGTTCGTCGATCTCGACAACGATGGTGACCAGGACCTGGTCATCGCCACCACGCTCGGTGTCATCTTCATGGCCAACGACGGCGCTGGTGCCTTCGTCGTGAAAGGTCAACAACTCGTCCCAGAAGCACCACCGGTGGCACTCGCCGCAGCGGACTTCGACCTCGATGGCGATCTCGATATCTACACTGCCTGCTACTCACTACGCCGGGGCAACACCGACAGTTCCAGCCCCGATGCTGCTGAGTTCCTCGGACGCCCGATCCCCTACCACGACGCCAACAACGGCGGCCGCAACGTGCTTTTCCGCAACGACCGCAACTGGCAGTTCAAAGACGTCACACGAGAGATCGGGCTGGATCAGAACAACCGCCGCTACACCTTCGCCCCGACCTGGGAGGACTTCGACGATGATGGCGACCCGGACCTCTACGTCGCCAACGACTACGGGCGCAACAACCTCTACCGCAACGATCGCGATGCGGACGGTAATTCGAAGTTCACCGACGTCGCCGCCGAGGCAGGCGTCGAGGATATCTCCGCCGGCATGTCCGCCAGCTGGGGCGACGCCGACGGCGACGGCGATCGCGATCTGTATGTAAGTAACATGTGGTCGAGCGCCGGTAACCGCATCGCCTACCAGCGGAATTTCCAACCGGGGCTAGACGAATCACAACGCGCCGAGTTCCAGCGCCACGCACGCGGCAATTCGCTATTCCTCAACAATGGCGATGGCACGTTCTCCGATTCTAGCCTGAGCGCCGGAGTCACCATGGGCAGGTGGGCCTGGGGCTCGCGCTTCGCCGATATCAACAACGATGGCAACCTAGATATCGTCGTCGCCAATGGCTTCATCACGCAACCCGACGGTGGCGATTTGTGAAGCTTCTACTGGCGCCAGGTCGTGGCGCAATCCCCTGCTGGCGAGGCTAGCCGAGACTCGATTTCTGACTATCTAAAAAACTGGGACGCACTCTCCTCGATGCTAACCCGCGGGCGCTCGTTCAGCGGGCGTGAGCGCAACTGCGTGTTCCTCAACACAGGATCCGACCAACGCTTCGCAGACGTCTCTGCAGCCAGCGGCCTCGACCTGATCGACGACGGCCGTGCCGTGATTGCCAACGACTGGGATCACGACGGAGATATCGACCTGTGGTTCACCAACCGGGAGGCACCGCGGCTGCGCTTTTTCAAGAACCAGCACGGTGGCGCCGAGCAGAAAAACTGGCTCGCATTCGAGTTGACCGGTAATGGCAACTCGACCACCCGCGACGCCATCGGCGCGGTGCTCGAACTCGAGATTGGCGGCCGCAAACTCACCCGCAGCCTCACCGCGGGCGACGGGTTCATGAGCCAGTCAAGCAAGCGCATCCACTTCGGGCTCGGCGGATCCAAAGCTGACCAGACCGGCACGCTCACCGTGCGATGGCCCGGTGGGAAGCCGGAGAGCTTCGAAAAAATCCCAGTCGGTAGCGCTTACCAGATCGCACAAGGAAGCGGCACCGCGAGCCCGCTCGCTGCACCAGCAACACCGGTCGAGCTAGCGCCGAGCCAGCCAGCCGTGCCCGCAGCGACCGAACAGGCGCGCATCGTGCTCAGCGACCGCATCGCCTCGCCGCCGCTAGACTACGTCGACTTCCGTGGCGAACTGCAGCGCCACGAATCTGACCCGACCGGTGCCGGCGCACCGCTACTGATCAATCTATGGGCAAGCTGGTGCGCGCCCTGCCGCGCGGAGCTGGCCGACTTCAAAACTCACCACCAACAATTGCGCGCAAAAGGCCTGCGCTTGCTCGCGTTTACCGTCGAGGGAGTCCCGCGCGGCGATCAAAAACCCGACGTCAGCGGAGCTAAAAAGTTCGTCGCGGATTCCGCCTTCCCTTTCGAGATCGGCGCGATCGATGCCAACGGACTGCGCCTACTAACATTGCTCCACGATCGTGTGATCGTACGACAGCGCCCACTGCCGCTGCCCTCAAGCTTCCTGCTCGACAAATACGGACGACTCGCCGCGATCTACAAGGGACCCGTCAGTGCCGCGCAGCTGCTCACGGATTTAGATTTGCTCGACGCTGCCCCAAGCACTCTCGCCAAACACTCCTTCCCCTTCCCGGCACGTGACGGGATCGAGCTATTCCCGCTAGGCGCGCTCGACTTCGCCAGCGCCTACCTCGCCGGTGGCGATGCCAACGCTGCCCGGGGCGAGGCTCGCAAAGTGGTCGAGGCGCCACTGACCGAGAACGCCCAGGCCGACCTCGCCAACCGCGCGCGTGCCTGGTATTTCCTCGGCACGCTCGAACAGGGGCAGCGGAATTGGGCGGCGGCCTCGGAGGCCTACCAGACGGCACTCGACTTTGCCCCGGAGCAGGTATTCATCAGCGTGCCGCTCGGCGTCGTGCAATGGCAGGCCGGCGAGCACCAGCAGGCAGAGCAAACCTTCAGCGATGCCGCCACCACCGCTCCGACCAACGCCGCGCTGATGGACGCGCTCGGCAAAGCGCAACTGCAGATCAAACGCTTCCCAGAGGCCATCGAGTATTTCACCAAGGCCATCGCACTCGCCCCACAGGTGCCAAATTACCAACTCGATCTCGGTCTCGCGCTCCAGACCAGTGGCGACGCGGCGGGAGCGGTGCAGCTATACCGCGAATTCCTCGAGGCAAACCCCGGCTCCGCCAACGCCAAGAACAACCTCGCCAACTTGCTAGCTACGACCCCATCCGCCGAGGTGCGCGATGGCGCCGAAGCACTGAAGCTCGCCCGCGAAGTGATCGAGCAAGCAGGTGAAGGAAATCCCGCGCCCCTCAGCACGCTCGCCGCCGCACTCGCCGAGAGCGGTGACTTCGATGCGGCTGTCGCGACCACGGAGAAAGCAATCGCAGCCGCCCGCGCCACCGGTCGCGGTGATCTCCTCCCAAAATTGCGCTCTAAGCTGGCACTGTTCCGCGAGGGGAAACCGTACCACTCAGAGTAGACTGCGAAGGCGACAAACGTAGCCTCGAGGTTCGGGCGAACGCCTCCATGCAGCTACAGTGGAAGCCCTTGGGTGACTAGGCTAAAACCCGAGCCCATCTTTGCCATTCCTGATCGCAGCCCGCCCCAATCCAAGAGGGTCTCTAGTCATTTTGCAAAGCCCCTGTCAAATCCCCTTTACATGCGAACGATTTTTTTGATTAGATCATTACATCGTTACTCACCATGAAATTCCTACCATCCTTACTCTTCGCCCTCCTCCTCCTCACCCGCGCAACGCTTGCCACCAACCTCGTCACCGGTACGTCTGCCGAGTTCTCCGGACCTGACGATCTCATGCTCGATCCGGCGACGAGCGTCATCGCGGTGAATACCTATGGCAGCGATACTTCGTTGGAAGTCAATGGCGTCACGTTCCAATCTGCGGGGCTAGTCGCCGGCACTGAAACAGTGAGCAATGGGGGGGTCACCGTTACGACCACAGCCGGATTCCAAATCGACGGTTGGGTGAATGCTACCCCACCGGACTACACTGGCGCTGATGCGACCTCTACGGACAATTTGGAACGAATCATGCACGACATCCGCTGGTCGCTCGGTAGCGGCGCCAACGGCCCCACTACAGTTAACATCGATGTCACTGGCTTGACCGACGGGACACTCTACAACGTGCAGCTGCTCTTCGGTGAAAATGGAGCTGCGGCCAACCGCCGCTGGGACATCGCTGTCGATGGTGTGCTTGCCATCGATGACTGGACTTCGAACGGAGACGGCGGAACCTCGTCACTCAATCACGGCTATGCCTACTCGGCGGACTTCGATCCGGGTGTTGATGGCACACTCAACATCATCATGGGGACTGATCCTTTTCCGGCGGATCCCAACAACACCGCGGCGGGTGCTGCCCCCCCGGAAGATCACAACCCGATCCTACAGGCCGTGATCATCCATCGCGCCGCGGGACCTACTGCACCAACCGAAATCCTCGTCGACAACGACAAGTTCCTGCCAAGCGCCCCAACCGGAAGCGTCATTGGCCTGCTCTCGTCGGTCGACTCGAACCCGCTCGACACCCATAGCTACACCCTCATCGCCGGCGCTGGCGACACGGACAATAGCTTGTTCCAATTGAACGCGACAGAACTACAAACGAATTCTGATTTTTCTGCGGCAGCCGACGGGACGACTTTCTCGATCCGGGTGCGTAGTACTGACAACGGCGGTCTATCGTTTGAACAGACCCTCACGCTGACCACTGGGGACGACACCGATCTCGATCGACTCGCGGATACTTGGGAGATGACCTTCCGCCCCAATCCTGGCGATCTCGGCGATCTCACCGGGCTCAAGAGCGGTCCTGGGCCTGGGCGAGATTCCGGCGATTTTGACAATGACGGCTCCCCCGATCTCGAAGAGTTCGCCAACGAGACCGACCCCACTGACCAGGACTCTGACGACGACGGATCTCGGGACGATCAGGAGGTCGCCAACATGACCGATCCGAACGATGACGACAGTGACGACGACGGACTCAACGACGGTGATGAGGCCACCGCCACGTCTGATCCTAACAATCCCGATACTGATGGCGACACGATCCCGGACGGCCTCGAAGTCACCAACGGAACGAGCCCGATCTTGGCAGACTCGGACGAAGACGGCGTCAACGACAACCTCGACTTCGCGCCACTGGACCCCAAAATATCCTCCGCCACTACGGTGTTCGTAGGAGAGATCATCGAATTCAACGGTCCAGACGACCTGAACCTCGATCCGACCAAATCCGTGATCGCCGTCAGCCTGTCCTCGGATTTCGACCTCGATGTCAACGGGGTGACATTCCTCGGCGATGGCATCGCAGCCGGATCCGGTAGCGCCACCAGTGGTGACGTCACCGTGACGACCACCGCGGCCAACCAGATCACTGCCTGGGCCACGCCACCGACTTTCACTGGTGCTGATGCCACCTCGACGGACAACCTCGAGACGATCATGACCGGCATCCGCTACGAGACCGCCCCGGCTCCGGTAGCGGTGGATATCTCCGGCCTCACGGTCGGAGCTTCCTACGAGATTCAGCTGCTAGTGAACGAGGGAGCCAACCACAACCGCCAGTGGGACATCGGCGTCGGCGGCGAGTTGGTGGTCGACAACTTTACCTCAGAAGGTTTCGAGAGCGTCCAGACATGGACTGCCGAAAACAGCTTTGCCTACGTGGGCGAGTTCAATGCTCCGCCCGGTGGCATTCTGAATATCGTCATGCAACAACACATCGGTGGGCTAGACCCGCGCGGTGCCGACAACAACCCGATCCTACAAGCCGTCATCGTCCACCGGGTCGCCGATGCGGCGCCGCCGAAGATCATCTCTCTTGTCCAAGATTCAGAATCCGGACTGTGGACCCTGACTTGGGAATCGAATCCAGGAACCAACTACGCGCTCGATTACTCCATTGACCTGCAAAGCATCAATGGCGGGAGCACTTGGATCGAGATCGAAGACACGATCAGCGCGACGGCCGAGACGACCACCTTCGAGGATCCGTTCGACCGCGCCCCGTTTCGGGGGTTCTACCGCCTGCGAACCCCGGAGTAGTAGTAGACGAACGGAGGCGAGAGGGAAGATAGAGCATCCGCTAATGCAGGCGGATTTGTCTATTTTTCTCGTGCGATTTTCTGGTATCTTAACGGTTAGCAAGTGAGATTACTGACATCTCTGCAACATCCAGCCAGCCAAACTCCTATGAAAACCTCCCTGAACCAGTTCGACGATCCATCTCGCCGCCAATTCATGTCGGGCGTCGCCAAGACCTTCCTCGGCGTCGGCCTGCTACCTGGCGCTTCAGCATTCGCTGCTGGAGGTGAAGACAGGGGCATTCCGCTGCGCAGCCGCCCGGCCAAAAAAATCATCTACCTCTACATGTCCGGCGGCATGTCGCACCTCGACACCTTCGACCCGAAACCGGAGGCCGACGCAGCCATCCGTGGCAACCTCTCCGCGATCAAAACCAAGGCCGACGGAGTGCGCATCAGCGAATATCTGCCAAGGCTCGCCCGCCACATGGACAAGGCAGTCGTGGTCAACTCACTCTATTCCCGCACCGGTGCTCACGAACAGGGGCAGTACCTGATGCGCACCAACTACGAGAAGCGCGGCACCATCAAGCACCCGCACATGGGAGCGTGGCTGCTCAAGTATCAGGATCGTATCAACCCGCAGCTGCCAGGCTTCGTCGCGATCAACAGCGGCAGCAAGAACGTCGGCTCCGGTTTCTTCGGATCGGCCTACGCACCACTCGTCATCGGCAGACCAGATGCCGGTTTGCAGAACAGCGCCCACGCCAAGAACACCGACGCCTCGACCTTCGAGCGGCGCCGCAAACTCGCCACGCAACTGGACCAGGACTTCCGCAACAAATACCAGGACAAGGACGCCGCCGCCTACACGACGATGTATGACGAGGCCGTCACCCTGATGAAGAGCCGCGACCTCGACGCCTTCGATCTTTCGAAAGAGACCCAAGAGATGCGCGACCTCTACGGCTCGCACTCCTTCGGCCAGGGCTGCCTTCTCGCACGCCGGCTCTCCGAGAGCGGCGTGCGCTCAGTCGAAGTCCAGATGGGCGGCTGGGACACCCACCAGGAAAATTTCGAACGCGTCGCGCAAAACACCGCGATCCTCGACCAGGCGATGTCGGCACTGCTCGGCGACCTCTCAACCCGCGGGCTCCTCGACGAGACGCTCATCGTCCTCACCACCGAGTTCGGCCGCACCCCGAACATCAACCAGAACAACGGCCGCGATCACTACCCGAAAGCCTTCTCCGCAGTCCTCGCTGGCGGTGGGGTCAAAGGCGGCACAGTCTACGGCAAGACCGACGAGAACGGCACCAAACCGATCGAAGACGCTATCAAGGTCAGCGACTTCAACGCCACCATCGCCTACGGCCTCGGCCTGCCACTCGACCAGAGGCTGTTCTCACCGAGCGCCCGACCGTTCACCGTCGCGCACAAGGGAACGCCCGCCACCAAGCTCTTCACCTAGTCTCCGACCGATCCTCTGCCATGAAGCTCTCGAACACACTCCTGCTGACTCTCACACTCACCTGCGCCCTCAGCGCACCCGCGTCCGCCGCCGACCTCAATAAGTCGGCCGCGCAGATCGATGTCCTCATCGAGAAAAACCACGCGCCCAACGACGTCGAACCAAACCCGATCACCAGCGACGGGACCTTCGTCCGCCGCGCCTACCTCGACATCACCGGCCGCATCCCGACCGCCGACGAGACACGCGCCTTCCTCGGCTCGATGGAGCCCGGCAAGCGTGCCGACCTCATCGACCAGTTGCTCGACTCCGACGGCTACGTCAGCCACCAGTTCAATTACTGGGCAGACATCCTGCGCGTCAGCTCGCGCATGAATGGCCAGGGTCCACAGAACGGCGCGGCCTACATCAAATGGGTCAAAGACTCGATCCGCGAGAACATGCCCTACGACAAATTCGTCACCGAGCTCATCACCGCCGAGGGCATGGTCGACGAGAACGGCGCCGCCGGATTCTACCTGCGCGACCGCGGCATGCCGCTCGACCACCTCGCCACCACCGTGCAGGTATTTCTGGGAACACAGATGGTTTGTGCGCAGTGTCATGATCACCCATTCGACGAGTGGACGCAGATGAATTACTTCGAGCTGGCCGCCTTCAGCCAACCGATGGACGTCGTCCGCAATCCGCCGAGCGTGACCAAAACGATCACGATGGTGAACAAGGAAGTCAGCGAGAAGCGGATGGCAATCCAGCGCCAGCGGAACGAAGACAAACGCAACAAGAAGAAACGCGACGGCAAGAAGGACGACAAAGCCTACCGACAGCTCAGCAACGATGCGCGCGCCACCACCCGCGCCCTAAGCCAGATTAGCTACAACTTCCGCAACTCCGTCATCGGCGAGACCAAGAAGACGCTCAAACTGCCGCACGACTACCAGTACAACGACGCCGAACCCGGCGATATCATCAGCCCACTCACCCCGTTCGGAGACAAGATCACCGTCGCCGAGGGCGAGAGCCGCATCCAGGCCTACGCCAAATGGATGACTGCCACCACCAACCCGCGCTTCACCAAGACCATCGCCAACCGCCTGTGGAAACGCGTCATGGGCATCGGCCTGATCGAACCCGTCGACAACATCCGCGAGGACACCGAAGCCTCGAATCCAGAGTTGATGGCCTATTTGGAGAAACTCCTCATCAGCCTCGACTACGACCTAAAGGCCTACTACCGCGTGCTCTACAACACCAGGACCTACCAGCGCGAAGCGCAATCGGCTGATCTCCTGACCAAGTATTACTACCCCGGCCCGCGCCTGCGCCGCATGAGCGCCGAACAGATCTGGGACTCGCTCATCACACTGGTGCGCCCCGAGACAGACACCGCCACCGATCCGCGCAGCCAGAGTTACGCTCAAAACGACACGCGCATCAAAGCCTGGAAACGCCTTGATTCGCAATCGCCCATAGCCCTCCTGAAACGCCAGAAGGAACTCGCCGAATTTACCAAGAATGCCGACACCCGCCTCGACCAGATGCGCACTGAGATCGAGAAGGCGATCTCGTCGAAGAACGCGAAGCGCGCCGAGGCACTCGGCCAGCAAGTGGTGAAATTCAATCAGGAAGCGACCATAGAATACGCCCGCCTGACCTACTGGGATCTCGATTCATTCAAGAACAACTACTTCCAGACGCCCTACCGAAACGTCCCTCGAACGCTGTTCCGCCAACTGAAGACCGCCTTCCCGAAAGCGAAATTCCCAGACGACAGGAAAGCATTCCAAATCGTTGCGAGCAACTCGATGATGATGTCAGGAGGCAATGCCAAAGACAAAAAGAAAAACCAGATGCGCGAGGAGATGGCCCGCCTCAAAAAGCAGCTGGGCAAAGAGGAGTTCAAGAAATTGGAGCGCCAGCGCAGCGCGATCCAGCGGCTCAAGGGCGGCAGCTACGTGCGCGCCTCAGAGCTCAGCAGCCCGGCACCCGACGGTCACTTCCTGCGCACCTTCGGCCAGAGCGATCGCCAACTCATCGAAAACGCCGACGACCAAGCCTCCGTTCCACAGAGCCTCGCCCTGATGAACGGCCCACTGTTCGGCGCCATTGCCGATCCGTTTTCAGTCATCTCCATGGACGCCAGCAAGGCAGCCGACAGGAACGAAGTCATCGACTCGATCTATCTGAGCATGCTCGCACGCAAGGCCACCGACAAAGAGCGCTCGCTGTTGAGCACCGAGTTCGACCACTCGCAACACCGCAGCGAAGCGATCCGCAGCGTCATCTGGGCAGTCCTCAACACCCAGCAATTCATCTTCATCGAGTAACCCCGTAGCGGAGACCTCCGCCCACCAACTGTAACTTCGATTTTATTGGAGTCGAAGTTACGTCTACGCCACCTGCTCACGCACCATGCCTAGAAATTCATCAAAGGTGCAGTCGGGCGCGATCTAGGCGTCAGCAAACCGTCGCCCGAATTCCTGCTCGAGCGCGACCGTCAACGAAAACACCTCGAGCGCATCATCCACCCAACAATCAGCACCCACACAGCTCCTACCGCAGCTGCCGACGGTATCTCTCGATCTTCGCCTTGAACGCCGCCCACTTGCGACCGGGCTTGCCACCGTCCATCAGCAGGTGCGGGCAGCTCTTGTGCCCGAGGTCTTTGCCATCACTGTAACGAATCATACGCCAGTGCTGGTGCGGTACCACCCGACTGATCGGGAGGTTGTATTCCTTCATCATCACCGCCACGAAGCGCGCCGTCCGGTCCATCGTGCGCGACCAGCTACCGTCGGGGTTCTCACACATCTCCACCCCCACCGACTTGCGGTTTCCTGGCCCGTTGTAATCCGCGTGCTCCCCCGTCTCGTTGCACGGCAAGCTCTGGTAGATCGTCCCGTCATCCACAGTGAAATGCCACGCTAGGTAACCGAGCGAGTTGTGCGTCGATTTGTGATTGCCCGTGTAGAGCCCGCGCGCGTGCGCCCGCGCATTCGCGCCACGCACCTGGTTGTAAGTCGAGTGCACCGTGATGTAAGTCGGCCGCATCCGCGCCATCCGCTTGCGTGCATACTTGCCGGCCGGGATCATCAGGCTACGGTTGATCGCCAGATCGCTCCAGCGCGACGGGATCGACGGCGTCGGTGCCACGCGCCCGAGTTTGGCACCACCACCGCCCGGACGGGAACCTCCAGAGGACTGACTATTACAGCAGACGAGCGCCAGGCATGCCGCACTCAGGAACGAAAGCATCAGTGGTATCTTCATAATTTTTTCTGATGGATCGACGGCTTGCTCACCCCTTGATCAAGTCCAATAATTCTGCCACCGGGAGGATCTCGCCCTCGATCTTAGCCGAACGCCCCTCGAGCAAGATCGACTCCGCCGTCCGCAACATCGCTGGGTAAGCGCTGCGCAACAGGTGGTTCGCATACGCTACACCGCGGATGCCGGTCACTACCAGCTCCGCTTCAGTCGCGCTTGAAAACGTGGTCGGCACCACAAAAAACGGCACGCGATCCGGCAGATCTTTCGCCCAGGAACAAAACTCTTCGATCTCCCCGAGATCCTCGCGCGTGCTGTGGATCACCAGGCCATCCGCCCCCGCCGCGATGTAGGCTTCCGCACGCGCGAGCGCGTCGCGCAGCCCGGCACCGACCGCAAAGCTCTCCAGACGTACAATGACCATGAAGTCTTCCGTGATCTGCGCCTGCTTCCCTGCCCGAATTTTGCTCTCCATCACCTCCACCGGCTCGAGGAAATCGGATCCTAACACGCTCCGATCGTCGATCACCGCGGCCGAGATCCCATGCCTCTCCAGCGATCGGACGAGCGCCACGAAATGCTCCGGCTCACCGCCGCAATCCGCATCGTAGATCACCGGCTTCGTCGTCACCGCCAAGATCTGGTTGATCGTCTGCGCGCGCGATGTCCGGTCGACCGAGCCATCGCCAAAACTCCCCTTCGCCGCAGAGTCGGTCAGGCTATTCAACCAGATGCCGTCAAACTCACGCGCACCGCCATCCGCCTGCACCCGCATGTTCTCGACCACCAGTGCCGAGATCCCATTGTGTGCCTCCATGAACTTCACGCATGCCTTCGCATCCAACAGACGTCGTAACAATCCGAGGCGCCGAGCCGGGGTCGTGCCAATCTCGCGCTGGCGTTGATTTAACATCGTCGACGAGATCCCGTCGGTGTATTCCGGCTCGATCAACTCGCCCCCCCACTCGGCCAGAACCTCGATCACCCGCAGGCGCGTCCCGGCCTGCACTCCGACCTTCCAGTCGTCGCCATGCACCACGTAGCGCGGCTTCAAGGCGCGCAGGTTGGCAGTGTAGTCGAGAGTCTCCTGCGGGATCACCCGCGACACACCTTTGATGCTCTCGATGATCACCCGTCGATTTTCAAAATCCAGACAGGGCAGGCGTTTGTAACCGGCCATCGCCCGGTCGGTCAGTAGCCCAATCACGACATCGCCGTAGCTGCGCGCCACCTTGATTACATTCAAATGACCCGGATGGATCAGATCCGCACTCATCCCAACGTAGATGAGGGGGCGCACAGATACGTCCGTATCGCCCTGCGGTACCCGCTCTCCTCCAGAAACAGTCAACCTATTGAGGCTGGAAATTTTAATCGTTTTAGACAATTAAGAGATTTTAACTATTATTAGAGTTTCTGCAACCTCTTGATTACCTTCATCTTTACAGCCAGAGTTGTTTCCATGAGAACCATCCTATCGCTCACACTAGGCACCGCCTTACTCCTCAATATCAACACCTTAGGGAAAGAAAATGACCTTTTGAAGATCATTTCACCCACTGAAAAAGTCGCCAAACTGGGAACTGGCATGAAATTCACTGAGGGACCAGTCTGGATTCCTAAAGAGAAACGCCTCGTCTGGAGCGACATCCCGAACCGCCGCCAGATGCAGTGGACGACTAAAGACGGCATCAGCGAGTGGCGAAAAGTCGAAGCCTCCAACGGCAACCTCCTCGATCTCGAAGGTAATCTCCTCTCCTGCCAACACGCCGGACGCAACGTCATCCGCACCGAGGCTGACGGTAAGATTACAGTGCTGGCCGACTCCTACAAAGGGATGAAACTAAATTCGCCCAACGACCTCGCCATCCACTCCGATGGCAAGATCTGGTTCACCGATCCAACCTATGGACTCAAAGGAAAGCCGAGCGAGATCGGCAAGCAAAACGTCTACCTGCTCGATCCGGAGACTGGAGCAGTCACGGTCGTTCGCAGCGATTTCGATATGCCCAACGGCATCGCTTTTTCTCCAGACGAGAAGACCATCTACATCTCCGACACCGGTAAGCTCGGCAAGATCCGCGCATTCGAAGTCCCCCAATCCGGTTCGATGCAGCTGCAGCAGAGCTTATTCGAAATCGACATCCGCTGCGACGGCATGTGCGTCGATGTCGAAGGCAACCTCTACACTACCTCGAGCGGCGGTATCCATGTCTTCGACAAAGCTGGCAAGAAGATTGGCCTCATCCCGGTCGAGGAACACCCGGCCAACGTCTGCTTCGGCGGCGACGACTACAAGTCCCTCTACATCACCGCCCGCAAATCACTCTACAGCGTGAAGGTGAAAATCGCAGGAGCGAAGCCGGAGACCGCGAAGTGGTGAGCTCGTGTAACTTCTGAAGCCCAAGGGGAAGCGACGGCTCAGCACGACGGCTTCGATTTTAAAATCGAAGTTACGTCACCCTGCTACCCGCGCCGCAGGATCGAGTGCCGCGGCGGCTGACTCTCATCGAGATCCAGATGATCTAGCGTGTAATGCAGACCACGGCTCTCGTGCCGCGTGCTGGCGCTGTCCACGATCAGCGCCGCCGTGTCCACTAGGTTGCGCAACTCCAGCAGGTCGGAGCCGATCTTGAAATTCCAGTAGAACTCCTCCACCTCGCGCTTGAGATTACGCAGACGGGTGGCCGCACGCTTGAGGCGCTTGTCGGTGCGAACGATGCCGACGTAATCCCACATAAGACGCCGGATCTCATCCCAGTTGTGGTAGATCACCACGAGCTCATCGACGTCCTCAGCATCGCCGCTGACCCATTCCGAGATCTCAAACTCCTGCGCGGGCGCACCGTCCACTGGATGGTTTTCCAAAAGATCCGCATACGCGCGATCCGCCAACACAGCCCCCTCCAAGAGGGAGTTGCTCGCCAGACGGTTCGCTCCGTGGAGGCCAGTGCACGCCACCTCGCCGATCGCGTACAGGCCGCTGATCGACGTGCGCCCGTTCATATCCGTCTTCACCCCACCACACTGGTAGTGCGCCGCCGGCACGACCGGGATCGGGTCCTTCGACGGGTCGATCCCCACCTCGAGACAGGTGCTACTGATGTGCGGGAAACGTTCCGCCATGAAGCCATCTGGTTTGTGCGAGATATCCACATACACACACGGGCCACCAGTCCGCTTGATCTCGCGGTCGATCGCACGCGCAACGATGTCTCGTGGCGCCAGTGATTTGCGCCGGTCGTAGTTCTGCATGAACTCCTTACCGTCCTGCCCGATCAACACCCCACCCTCGCCGCGCACCGCCTCCGAGATCAGGAAGCTCTTGCGCTCGTGGTGGTAGAGGCAGGTCGGGTGAAACTGGCTGAACTCCATGTCCGAAATCGCCGCACCGGCGCGCCACGCCATCGCCACCCCATCGCCGGTCGCCCCCTCAGGATTCGTCGTGTAGAGGTAGACTCGGCCGCTCCCGCCAGTGCAGAGAACCACCCGGTCGGAGCGGAATGTGATGATCTCCCCACTCGCCTGGTCGAGCGCGTACAGTCCGATGCAGCAATCCTCCCCGGTCGCCATACCGACCTTCGCCGTGGTGATAAGATCGACCGCAAAGTGGTCTTCCAACAGATCGATCTTCTCATGGGCGCGCGCCGCCGCGAGCAGGCTATCAGCAATCTCTTTCCCGGTGGTATCTTTGGCGTGCAAGATCCGCCGGTGCGAGTGCCCACCCTCCTTGCCGAGACTGAAATCACCGTCGGGCTCCTTATCGAAATCGACCCCGTGCTTCACCAGTTCAGCAATGCTCTCCGGGGCTGCCTCGACGATCGTCCGCACCGCCTCCTCATCACATAGCCCTGCCCCAGCATCCAGCGTATCGGCGATGTGCGAATCGAACGAGTCCTCGGGCGCCTGCACACAGCAGATGCCACCCTGAGCCCAAGAGGTATTCGAGTCCTCGCCCTTCTGTTTGGTCAACACGGCGACCGTTCCGTGGCGCGCTGCCTTGAGGGCAAAACTGAGACCAGCGATGCCGCTGCCGATGACGAGGTAATCGTATTTTCTCATTCGAAGGGGTAGGTTGCAGCTTCGGAGTAGGAAAGTAAAAGGTGAAAGGTGAAAGGTTTAGTCGACCCGCAACCTTCCGCCTAGTGCCGCGGGTGGAACAAAACCGCACTTCGTCAAAATTCTCAGCAAAAGTGCTTCCATCTCTTACCAGCAAATTTTCAATCGCCGACACTTTTCCACCTTTTACCGCGCGCCGCGCACCTAGACGATCATCCCAGCGCCGACCGTCTCGTTCGTCTGCTCATCGATCAGAATAAAGCTGCCGGTGACACGGTTGCGACGATAGGAATCGTAGAACAGGGGCGCACTGGTGCGCAGCTGGATGCGACCGATCTCATTCAGGCCAAACTCGTGGTCGCCCTCGACCTTGCGCAGCGTGTTGATGTTCACCTT